>JARGGF010000194.1 GCA_029210905.1 Bacteroidales bacterium
GTATTATGAACCTTGTATAAGTTCCGATGGGAAAAAGATATTTTTCCTCTCAAATATGCCCAAAGACACAAGCTCGTCTGAAAATGAAGATATTTGGGTGGCAGACAGGGTTGGTGATGGATGGGGGACCCCATACAACCTTGGTGAACCAATTTGCACGGATAATGCAGAATTTTTCCCTTCTCTCACTGATAATGGAACACTCTATTTTACCCGGCAAATAAAAGGCGACCCTGTAAATTATATTTACAGATCAAAATTAATAAATGGAAAATATACAGAACCTGAAAAGTTGCCTGAACAGGTAAATTGTGGCACTAATAGATTTAATGCCTGTATATCCCGCGATGAAAATTTTATCCTTGTTCCTGCAATGGGCATGGAAAACACTTTGGGAGGAGTTGATTATTACATAGTTTACAGAAATGAAGATGATACTTGGCAAGAGCCTATTAATATGGGTGCAAAAATAAATTCAAAAAATGGCAGGGAATGGTCACCATATATTTCTCCTGATAAAAAATACCTGTTCTTTATGTCGTCGCGCTCTGTTATTGATGATTTAAGCAAAACCAAACCAGACTTTAAAATGCTGAAAGAAGGGCATTCTCTCCCGGGGAATGGTAATTCTGATATTTACTGGATTTCAACAAAAGTATTGGAAAAAATAAATGAAAGTGTTATAAATTAATCTAACTAATTCAGTTTTTCTAAATATCTTTAATATTTTTGATTTTATTTAAAAGTATTTATATGTTAGGACTTGATATATAAACCTCTTTCAATAAAAAACATTATTTATAAAAAAAAATTTAGCCATATTTTAATTATGAAGAAGACGATTTGGATAATCATAGCTGCCTTTTTTTTAAACTTTGGAAGTACAGCAATTGCGCAAAATTCAACAGAAATGTTTATGCCAAAACAAATTAAAAAAGCCTATGAAAATGGAACAAGATCATGGGATGGAAAACCCGGAAAAAATTATTTCCAAAATCAAACAGATTATCAGATCAAAGCAGATTTTTTTCCGGATAGCCGGATAATAAATGGTTCTGAAATAATTACCTATAAAAATAATAGCAAGGATAGTTTGGATAAGATTTACCTAAAATTATATCAGGATTTATTCAAAAAAGGCAGTGCCAGAGATTGGGATTTGGGGCCTGTAGATATACATGATGGTGTTGATATTAAATCCATTAAAGTAAATGGAAAAACGGTAGACTTAAGCAAAGAAACCAGAAGGAATGCAACTATAATGAGAGTTTCCTTATCTGACAAGATTTCGCCTTCGAGCAAAAATAAAATCGAAATTGAATGGAGTTTGATAATTCCGGGAACCATTCCTGTTAGAATGGGCACCTACAACAAAACCAATTTTATGATAGCCTACTGGTATCCAAAATTAGCAGTTTATGATGACATTAGTGGCTGGAATAACATCCCACACACAGGCAATTGTGAATATTACAACGAATATGGTAATTTTGACGTTGAAATTACAGTACCTTCGGATTATTTGGTTTGGTCTTCAGGTATTTTGCAAAATGCAAAATCCATTTTCACCTCAGATTATTTAATGCGATTAAACCAGGCCGCAATGTTTGATAAAATAATTCATGTAGTATCCAAAGAAGATTGGCAGAAAAATAATATTACCAAAAAGGTGGAAAAACATACCTGGAAATTTAGGGCCGAAAACCTGCCCGATTTTGCTTTTGCACTTAGCAATAAATACCTTTGGGATGCAACGAGTATTGATATAGATGGAAAAAGAATTTCAATACACGCCGTATATAATGAAAACTCTACAGATTTTAACGAAGTTGCTGATTTAAGTAGAAAATCTATAGAGTTCTTTTCTCATAAAACCCCTGGTATAAAATTTCCTTATCCACAGTTGATCGCATTTAACGGCAGCGGTGGAATGGAATTTCCCGGAATGATAAATGACGGAGATGCTGCTGATAGAAATGGGACCATCTATGTTACCGCCCATGAAATTGGACATACCTACTTTCCTTTTTATGTAGGTACTAACGAACAAAAATATGCATGGATTGACGAAGGTTTAATCACTTTTCTCCCAAGGAAAGTAGTTGCAGAGTATACTGCTGATAAAGATTTTCAACCCTATACGGAAATTATCAGGAGCTATAATTATTATGCAGGAAGTGATGTTGAAATGCCATTAATGGTAAATTCAACAAATACCGGACAGGCATACAGATATCATGCTTATAGTAGATCTTCTGTGGCATTTTTCACATTACATGAATATTTGGGTGAAGATAAATTTAATAAAGGCCTTCAGTTGTATTCTGAGCGGTGGAATGGAAAACACCCGACTCCTTACGATTTGTTCTTCTCTTTTAATGAAGCGGCAAATGAAAATTTAAGCTGGTTCTGGAAACCCTGGTTTTTTGAGCTGGGATATGCTGATTTAGCAATTGGGGAAATAATTAAAAACTCTGATAATCAGATAATTGAAATTGAAAACAAAGGAGGATTTCCAGTTCAGGTAAATCTAAATGTTATTTATAAAAATGGAGATAAAAAAACAATAAATAAATCAGCTGAAATTTGGAAGAGTGGGGTAAAAATAATCAAAGTTGAACTTCCTGCGGGTGAATTAAAAAGTATTCATTTAGATTCGGAAAATACACCGGATGCATATCCTGAAAACAACATCCTTGAGTTATAATTGTAACGTGTTTTAAATAAATATTATCTGTTTAGGATACTTTTTCTAAAAATATATAGTTATTAGAACAAGTAAATAATTTTTATTTACTTTGCTGCCTTTATATTTTTAAATAATTGCGAATGTTCGATCCTACACGACTGATAATTAATGCCTTTATTGATAGATTAAAAGAAGCCTATACTGATATCTACGGTAATATGGAACCAGGTTATCCCGACATGATTACTTTTATCGGGAAAATGGCTCTTGAAAATATTGCCAATTGCGATGCTGCCTACCACGATCTTCACCACACGATAATGGTAACTGATGTAGGAAAAGAAATTTTAAAAGGAAAACATATTCTTGAAGGAGGTATCACTCCATTTGATTGGCTACATTTTATTGTTGGTGCGCTTTGCCATGATATTGGTTATGTACGCGGAATATGTCCCGGTGATGAAAATGGAAAATACATTACCAATAATTATGGCGACAAAATTGAATTAGCTAAAGGCTCAACAGATGCATCTTTGACTCCATATCATGTCAATCGCTCAAAAATCTTTGTTCATTCGCGCTTTAAATCTGTAAAACAAATTGATGACAATGTTTTATGCCAATTAATTGAACGCACAAGATTTCCTGTGCCTGAATCAAAAGGCTATGAAATAACCGATGACTTACCAGGCTTGTTAAGAGCTTCTGACCTAATTGGGCAAATGGCTGATTTGACATATTCAAAAAAGAGCTCTTCATTATTTATTGAGTTCGAAGAATTAGGGATAGCAAAAGAATTGGGTTATAAAAGTGGGGCGGATTTAAGACTTAAATACCCTGACTTCTTTTGGAACAATGTAAGTCCACTTGTAAAAGGTGCTATAAAATACTTGCGCGTTACGCAAACCGGAAAAAAATGGCTGGCCAATTTATATTCAAATATTTTTACTGAGGAACATGCGACCAATTGGTTCGGAGCTGAAAGAGGAATAGCACATGGCTCAGCAGGTGCTTTTGATTTGCCTATTGAGGTTTCGGATGCAGGATTTTAGAAATTACTCCACCGGCAACCAAATCATTTCTCTGATAAAACACAATGGACTGTCCTGGTGCCAGCGCAACTACCGGCTTGTCAAAATGTACATAAATGTCACCATTTCGGTTAGAAAAAGAACAATCAACTAAAGGACTTTTATAATTTATTTTTGCCTGAAAATTATCTGTTGCTGAAATAGACTCATACTTCATATAATTAATTTCAGTAATTAAAGCGTAATAATTTAAAAGTTTATCTTTTTCACCAATTACAATTTCATTCTCTTCAGAATTAATCCTTGTTACATAAAGTGATTGATTATTTATTTTAGTAAAGCCCTTGTTCTGTCCTATAGTAAAATTCCATATCCCATTATGTACACCAGCATTTTCACCATTTTCAAAAATAATGTTACCTGCGCGCCTGACTAATCTATCGTTTAAAAAATCACGGTATCTTCCATCCGGAATAAAACAAATATTGTAACTTTCTTTCTTTTTGGCTATCTGGGTAAACCCTTGCTCAAAAGCAAAATCTTTAGTTTCTTTTTTTGTTAAGGCACCAAGTGGGAACAATGTCCTCTGCAGGAAATCCTGGTTCAATCTCCACAAAAAGTAAGTTTGATCTTTTAAAATATCATTTGCTTCAGTAAGGTAATATCTATTATCAGCATTATTAATTTTAGCATAATGTCCGGTTGCAACATACTGACAATCAAACTCATTAGCTATTTCAATAAGCTTTGACCATTTAATGGTATAATTGCAAAGTGCACATGGATTGGGTGTTCTGCCATTAGAATATTCCCTGATAAAATAGCTTATAATTTCATTTTCAAAATCTTGGAGAATATCAATTACATAATAAGGAATTTTGAGCTTTTTTGAAAGAATGGAGGCATCATTAATTCCCCGTTCTATTGAAGATTGTCTGTAATTATAATTGTTGTAAACTTTAAGTGTAACTCCAATAATGTCATAACCTTGTTCTTTTAGCAGAATTGCAGCCATTGAGCTATCTACCCCTCCACTTAAGGCAACTAATACTTTGGGTTCTTTCATGGATTATAAAAAAAGACGCACAGGTGGTGACTTACTAATTATTTTGTGTAAAATGTTGCTGCCTTTTATTTAAATTACTTATAATTTAAGAGTTTTCAATCAACAACCTTATTTTTTTATTTCCATAGAAATTAAAATTTTATCCTCTGTATAAATTTCTAAGGATTCAACTGGTTGATAATTATGTTCTTCACTATATTTCTTTAAAGCCGGATATACTTTTAGCACAGCAGCCATAATCGATAATGAACTCCTAAAAGGAAATTCCACGAACATTGATTTTGTCGCGTGCATGTTCTGTATAATATATGATTCTCGTTCCAGTTCCCCCTTTCGTATTGTATCTTTTTCGGGCAATACACATCCCACCATAAACCTGCATTTATCAGGTTGGACAACTTCCGGATCATCACGATAAATGCCGAAACCTTTTGTTACCTCTATATTTTTAGAAATCAAATCCTTATATATAGAATCCTGATGAATTCCTGACATTTTGTAGTCGCCAATGTATTCCTTTCCCACAAAAATATAGGGACCCACTTCTTTTTCTACAATTGTTACTTTTGATAAAAATCCTGAATATCCCAGAAAAGCAATTATTATTACAAGGATTACACCTAAAAAAATTAATATCTTTTTAAACATAAGCTATACGATTTTAATTATTACGGAATTAGTTTGACTTTTGTAAATATAAAACATCTCTTATAAATTAACTAAGGCTTTACAAATTTTTTAGAAAAATTGCCATAGATCGAAATTACCTTTAGAATGTATAGCCCTTTTGGTAATTTAGTGATATCTAACACCTTTCTCTCATCAAGCATATTAAATGGAGTTAGCTGTTCGCCACGTAGGTTATAAATAGCAAAACTGGCATTATCATATATCTCAATAAAATTAGCTTCAATAACCAGTTCAGTTGAGGCAGGATTAGGATATAAATTAATTGAAGCCAGACCAGGTGATGCATTTAGAATAAAATCAGTGGCTTCTATTCCCGTAACTTGATTTCCTTGTGTTATTATCTGATTATTATACTTATCAATCAAAGAATAATTACTTACCCCTGATTGGGCACTCTGTATATTTATTCGATAACATCCTTTTGGAATGCAAATAGAGGTAGTATATGTTCCATTTGATGGAAGTTCGCAATCCTCCATGAGCGTATTTCCTTCACAATCTTCAATACTCCAGCATGCGGAAGCCCCATTCTCGCCAAGCTCTATTTCGAGCTTCAAATTATGCTCAACCATATGTATTTCAAGTGGTTCTGCATCTTTTGAATTACAAGTATTCGTTACATTAAGATGTAATGTTCTTACTCCCCAGTCGTCCCATAAAACATCAGCAAATTGCATAGTATTGGCACCTTGAACCTTGCCTCCTGTTGCATTCCACAAATATTGTCCTTCAATGTGAGTATTATACGTTTTTTCATAAGCATCATAGCAAATTTCTGAAGGCCCCTCAATGCTCACTTGCTCAATTAGATTTTGTCCATCAAAAGAAACCTCCAAAGTATCATTTGAGGGATCAAGGTCAAGTGCACAAATAACTCCGGAAACAAAAGCTTTAAACGAATATTTGCCAAAAGGAAGTTTAATCTTCTTAAAAGTTACCATTTCCGATTCACCTGTCTGCAAGTTTCCTGACCAAAGTTCCGTTATTGCCATACCATCAGCAATCTGATAGCCTACAATTAAATTTTTAAGCCCGACACTGCCATCATTCATTATTTTTACTTGTGGGGCAACCGAATCGATTGCGCAATATGCACCAATTGGATGTATTATTTGACTTATCTTAGCATCTGTTACATTATCCACCACAAAGGTGGTAACCAGGGTATCATTTGATAAATTGGCATCTGTTAAACCGTTTGGTTCTGAAACAAAAGCTTTAAAACTTGATTCCCCAAAAACAGTACTAACAGGATCAAACCTAATGGTATCAGTTTCAAGACTTGTCAAGGAACCCACCCAATTAAATGGAACTATAGTTCCCCCATTTATTTGATAGCTAATTGTAAGACTGGTAATCGTATTCAAACCTTTATTTGAAATTACTACAATTGGTTCAAGAAGCTCACCATCGCAATACACACCTATCGGATCTATAATTCGACTAAGCGCTGCATCAAGACCATCAGTCACAACAGGCTCATAACCACTTAAAGTTTCAACACCGGAATTTAAAGGATCCAACCATATTTTAAGTTGTTTTGTGGCTTCAGGATAATAATCCCAGCTCATATCAAAGCGGGAATAATAATCATTAACACTATAACCACAATATGCATCACCTCCAGTCAAATCACCAACAATTAAATGGTTTTGATCAAATAAAGGAGAACCGGAAGAACCTTGTTCAGTAGTGCCTAAATCCCATTCTAGAATATTCCAGTGCGAGTTAGTAAGATATTTATCACCATAATTATTCACAATGGGTGGATCATAATCGAATGATATTTTTTTTATATCACCTTGCGGATGGTGGATACAAACAGTATTTGCAGCTGGTGTGGTCTTTCTATTCCAACCGGCATAATAGGCATTGTACTCATAAGGTGGAATCGAACTTAATTCTAACAGTGAAAAATCCAGATTGTTACCTGTAGCAATTAAATCCGCAGAAGAAATGCTTTGATAGGTTGAATTAGTATTGCTGCAATCCGGGCTTTCATAATTG
>JARGGF010000195.1 GCA_029210905.1 Bacteroidales bacterium
TTAGTGGTTTAGTGGCATATTTCCTTTTGCCACTAAGGCACAAAAACACAAAATTGCACAAAACAAAAAGTAAAAATCCCACAATCTACTGATAGCCTATCTAATACGCATGTTGCTTGTACGTGCGAAACTTAAGTAAATTTCAATCCAACAGGTTAAATTTGTCAGTAAATGTATCAAACCTGCAGGCAGGCCGTTCTCTAACTTTTCCAATTCCGGTATTGATTGTTGCTGCCTTGAATAGTTCTTAAACCTTTCTTATGGTAGTTCAATAGAGAAAACAATTCAATATAGAAATGACAATCCCACCTGAACATACTTTTAAATCTTATAAAAATGTAATTCCCTTTAAAATGCAGCCCCAAATTCAGCATTAATTCAATGACAAAAAACTAACAGGATTGGCGGCTTCCAATTATCAAATCCCAACCCAATCAAATTTAAGGAAGATCCACTTTTTTTACTTCACAAATATCAGGTTTTAGGTGATTATGCCATATCTTTGATATTCAATTGAGACCCTATGTTAAAAAAAGCTATTTTCTGTATTAGTCTGATACTTATACTAAGCACAGCCTGGTCGCAATCTAAAAATATCCGTTTCAGAAGGCTGACTATCAATGACGGACTTTCTCTAAGCTCAGTATATTGCATCTACCAGGATAGTAAAGGCTTTATGTGGTTTGGAACCGAAGACGGATTAAATAGGTATGATGGAAAAAACTTTAAGATTTTCAGGCCCGATGCAGGTAATAAAAACAGCATATCCCACAAATGGATTGATCAGGTACTTGAGGACAAATCCGGTAATTTATGGTTTGGATCGCGTGGAGGTTTAACAAAGTACAATCCAAAAAAAGAAGCTTTTACACAATACAAGAATAATCTTGACGAATCAAACAAGCTTTGCAATGATACTATCATCTGCCTGCTTGAAGACGATGAAGATCGGCTCTGGATTGGTACAATAGGCGGACTAAACGTTATTGACCTTAAAAATGGCATAGCAACACAGATAAATACTGATTATCATGAACCCAAAAAGCTTCGCAACAGGATAAATGCACTTTATTATTCCAAAAAAGAAAATATTATCTGGATTGGAACCGATCTGGGACTTTATTTTTATGATAAACAAATAAAAAAATTTGCAAAATCTGAAATAAATTTAGCTGGCAATCATGATTTTCGCGTGCTGTCAGTAGCAGAAAGTAAAAGCAGCTTATTACTTGGAACCACTATTGGGCTAATCAGCTATTTTCATGCTGATAAAACTACCGAAATTCATCAAATCCCGGCAAGCATAGAAAATCCAAACCCGGATCAGGCCATCGAAACCATTTACCCGGGTAAAAATGAACAAATCTGGATTGTTACAAGTAACGGGCTTTATGAATTTAAGCAAAATGAAAAAGTGTTTAAATTGTATGTATCTGCTGATGATGTGTCTAATAGTCAGTCTATTAATCCAATAAAACCAATAATTGAAGATGAGTTGGGAAATATATGGTATGGCACTTTTGGAACAGGTTTATATAAAATTGCACCGGATGGTTTTATTAATCATTTCACTAACAATCCGGCTGATCAGAAAAGCCTTTCCTACAATTCCATTCATAGTATGTTCGAAGATCGTGCAGGCGTTATCTGGTTTGGCACTTTTGGAGCAGGTTTGAGCATTTTTGATCCACAATCGCATAAGTTTGATTTAATTACCAACAACCCGAATGACCAAAATAGTCTTTCTACCAATTTTGTATGGTCAATTATGGAGGCTACAGATGGCTCTTTATGGATTGGCACAAACAATAATGGCATAAGCAGGTATTTTCCAAAGAAAAATCATTTTGTTCATTACATTTCAAATCCAGGTGAAAATGGTTCATTATCCAATCAAACAATCAGATACATTTTTCAGGACAGAAAAGGAACAATTTGGATAGCAACAGATGGTGGTGGATTAAATAAGTTTATCGCCGAAACTGGTAAGTTTAAACACTACATTTCGGTGCCCAACAACACTACCAGTATATCAAATAATTATGTAAGAGGTATCTACGAAGATAATGCCGGCCATCTCTGGATTGGGACAAGGCAGGGCTTAAATAAGTTCAATCCTGAAACTGAAAAATTTAAACGATATTTTTATTCATCCTCCAAACCATCAAGTATTTCGCATAACTATATTTATACCGGAATTCATCAGGATAAAAAGGGGTTTCTCTGGGTTGGCACAATTGGTGGCGGTCTCAATAAGATGGATGTTAGCAACGAAACCTTTAAATCTTATGTAAATAATCCTAAAGACCCGGAAAGTTTATCAGATAATATGGTATTTTGGATTTATGAGGATAAGCATGGGATTTTATGGATAGGAACAAATTCCGGATTAAACAGATTTGATCCGGAAACTGAGAAATTTAAACGATTTGGCACTAAAGAAGGGCTACCAAATGATGTAATTTACGGGGTATTGCCTGACGAGGATAACAACCTTTGGTTAAGTACTAATTATGGTTTGTGCAGATTTAATCTTTCCAGTTATGGAACAAAAAACTATGATGTAAACGATGGACTGCAGAGCAACGAATTTAATGGCGGATCTTTCCATTTAGGCAAAAGCGGTCGCATGTATTTCGGTGGTATATACGGCTTAAATATTGTAAACCCAAAAAACTTAAAAGTGTCTGTAAATAAATCAGAGCTTGCAATCACAAAATTTGAAATTTTCGGAGAGGAAGTGTTGGTTTTGGATTCTTCCAAAAATACAAATTCAAAAAATTCAAAAAACACCATTATTGAAAAAGATGGTAAATATTATTTTAGTGAAAGTATATCATATACCGATGGAGTAGTTCTGGATTATTCAAACAATTTCTTTTCATTGGAATTTGCTGCACTAAATACTCCTCTGCCAAATAAGGTACAGTATGCATATATGATGGAGAACCTTGATAATGATTGGAACAATTCGGGAAACCGGAACTTTGTCTCATATGCCCGTTTAAAGCCAGGCACTTATGTTTTTAAGGTGAGAGCTCAGAATTCTGATGGTCTTTGGAGCAATTCAATAGCAAAATTAAACATTAAAGTAAATCCTCCTTTTTGGAAAACATGGTGGTTTATTTTGCTTGAAATACTGCTCGCCTTGAATCTTATAATGCTTATTTACAGATATCTGCTAAAAGCAAAAACGAACAAGCTGCTCAAGGCCCAAAATGAACAAATTACTTTTGCTAATCAGCAACTTTCGGAATCGGAGAAAAACCTCAAAGAACTTAATGCAACTAAAGATAAATTTTTTTCAATTATCTCTCACGATTTAAAAAACCCTTTTTCCAGTTTACTTTCAATGAGTGAATCTGTTTCAGAAAGCTTTCAGACATTAGACGATGAAGACAAGCATACCATATTTATTAAAATTCATGAATCTGTAAAACAAATATACAACCTGCTCAATAATCTGCTTACCTGGTCGCGGTCACAATCAAAGCGAATCAGCTTTGAACAGGTTGAATTTAGCATATCATCCTTAATTGAGATAAATATTAATTTACACCGTCCCCTGGCAGAGAAAAAAGGAATAAAACTTATCTCAGATTATGATGAAAATATCAGGGCATTTGCAGATAGAGAGATGATAAATACCGTGATTAGAAATCTGTTTAGTAATGCCATAAAATTCTCAAACAATGGTGATTCCATTGAAATTATGGCAATCAAAAGAGGCCCTGTCATTGAAATTCAAATAAAAGATCAAGGAATTGGAATATCTGCAGAAAATCAGGAAAAACTATTTAGAATAGACGTTAAATTTAAATCAAACGGCACTTCAGGAGAAAAAGGAACAGGCTTAGGACTAATATTGTGTAAAGAATTTGTAGAAAAAAACGGTGGACAAATTAAAGTAGAGAGCATGGAAGGGAAAGGAAGTATATTTAGATTTACAGTGCCTATAAAGTAACATGGAAATAGAGAAAAATTACCTCCATAATAATTTTGCTTCACTTGGAATTTCCAGAAATAAATTTCTTGGAGGAATAATTCTCGGACTTTTCTATGCTTTTATTATATATAGTTTGTTGTATCTCACAAGAGAAAGTTATAGAATATTAACAGTAACAGAGAACTATGATCTATGGATTTTAACTGATACTGAAGTAAACTTTTACAACCTTTTTTATTCGTTTATTTCAGTAATATTTGCCCAATCAATTTGTTTTTCTTTTTGGTTAAGTGGTAGGAGAAGTTCATTTGCCTGGCGAGGCTATAGTAGAACCAGCATAATAAACGACCAAAATGTTTTAAACTGGACTTTTATGCTCTGGTTTTCCAAAATGGCTGTTTTTTATGTTACCTTCTTTGGTTTCTTAGGTGGCTTTTATGTATTTAGCCTCTTTCCTGATTATAATTACCTTTTTATACTCATTATCATTGTTTTGTATCTACATTCCTGGATTTCCATCCGAAGAGTATTTAAAAACAAAAGTCTAAGATGGATGTTGATTTCGATTTTTATTGTTTCAGGTCTTTCAATAGGATTATCCAGGATTAATCTAATTGATTATAAAGCCATTAATGAGACTATACTAAAAATGGACATTAGCTATAAATACAATATTGTAATTCCTGAATCAAAAGTATATGCACGACTTGAAAATCGTTATTTAATAAAAAACATTTATGTTGCAACAGCAGAAAAGTCAAATAATAATAAGCCAATTCTAATAATCGATGACAAGAAGATTGAGTTAAATCTCTTGTCGCAGATTATCGATAATTGGCAAATGGATTATGATGCAATTGATATTCCAAGAATAAAATATCAATTGCATATTGACAAGAATATACCTATGTCATTTATTAATAATCTAAAAAAAGAACTCGGAAATAACTGTGTGTCAAAAATAGCTTATGCAGTTCTTCCCAAAATAAGAGAATATGATAAAAGATATTATCGCAATTATGCAATAATGCTCGATATTCCCTGTTCCGTAACATTTGATTTTATTCCACCCCATCTGGAATCGTATTTTGATCTTAAAAATTATGAAAACATAATTGAAATTAAAACTGAAAATAAAAGTCTATGCCATTTTAATACTAGCATTGTAAAAATTGATTCTTTAAAAGAACAAATCAAATGGCTAATTAAAAAAAATCCAAACTATATTATCAAATTCAATACAACCAATAATGATACCTTTTCAGCTTACCTCAAATTGCTAAGCATCATTAACGAAGCAATAAACGAATTAAGAAATGATTATGCGCTGTCCCAATATAAATTAAATTTTATAGAACTTGATGAAGAAAGAAAAAATGCTCTTGAAAATCGATTCCCTTTGAGACTATATGAAGATGCTTATCCATTGTGATACTCGTAGGGTAAAATTAAAAAGGATTTTAAAATAAAAATTTTTATCTTTGGTATTAGTGTAAATCAAAAATAAAAAAGTTATGAAAAAATCAAACATTTATGTAGTATTATTAATTTCCTTTGTTGCCCTTATTTATTCATGTGGCCCAACACCAGAGCAGGCCAGACAATTTAACGATGATGTAATTGAACAACAAAAAGCAGTTATGGTGGCAATTAATGAGCTTGAAGCAGCCAACAGCACATTTGATCCTCAGCAAATTGAACCAAAATTAGCTGCAGCAGCCAAACAAATTGATGAATCGCTGGCCATTCTTAAAAAAATGAAAAATATTGATGAAGAAACGGATTTCTTTCCATTAACAATAGAACTAATCGAAATGTTTAAGGCACAAGTTGATAACGAATACAAAAAAATCCTGGAACAATATAAATTATCAGATGAAGAATATAGTGAAGAAACAACCAATGCCATACTCAAAAGCATTGATGATGCCTACAATCCATTAGCAGAAAAATTCTTTGCTTCGCAACAAAAATTTGCAGATAAATATGGTTTTGAATTAGAAGAAACTGAATAATTCTAAAACCAACAAGCATAGGAGGCATGCCAAAAAGGTGTGCCTTTTTTTTATACCTGATAAATCCAATAATATTTGAATCTAATCAGAAAAAAAATACAATTTTATTTGTATGTACAAGCATTATTTATACCTTTGTACCAGAAATGGAAAAATGCGATTCGAAATATTGTTCTTGTTTATACTATTCCGCGAATGCTTTGTCGCGCATTATGACTAAAATGGCAGATGAAACTTTTGCAGTTACCGGTCTTTCTTCATCGTATGCTTTTTTATTGATGACGGTGAATGACAAACCCGGTATTCAGCCAAATGAAATAAGTACCATAATGCAGTTAACGCCTTCTACTATAACTCGTTTAATTGAAAAAATGGAAACTCGTGGATTGCTTTATCGCGAGCACAGCGGAAGAATTACTGAGGTATACCCTACCCAGTCAAGCCTTGATTTGGATTATAAAATCAAAGAAGCCTGGAAAAATCTTTATCAGAAATATTCAAATATTCTTGGTAAGGAAAAGGGTGATGAATTGGCTGCTTTAATACATGATGCCACCCGAAAACTGGAATAATTTTTTTATATAAATACTTGTATGTACAACCAAAATAACTAAAATAATGAAAAAAACAATCGGAATTTTAGGATCAGGGCAAGTAGGACAAACGCTTGCTGATGGTTTTTTAAAAAACGGCTACAAAGTGATGATAGGAAGCAGAGATGCCTCGAAATTAAATGAATGGAGAGAAAAAGCAGGGCCAAATGCCCTTACAGGAACTTTTGAGGAAACTGCCAGGTCCGCAGAAATTATTGTTTTAGCTGTGAAAGGCTCTGCTGCAAAAGCAGCCCTGGAAATGGCTAACGCAAAAAACCTTGACGGAAAAACTATTATTGACGCCACCAACCCAATTGCTGATGCACCACCTCAAAATGGTGTATTACAATTCTTTAGCAAGCTGGATAAATCGTTAATGGAGGAATTACAGCAAAGTTTTCCCCAGGCAAATTTCGTAAAAGCCTTTAATAGCGTGGGCAGTCCATTTATGGTGGACCCAAAATTTGAAAGTAAGCCAAGCATGTTCATTTGTGGAAATAATGATGCGGCAAAAAAAGAAGTAAGCGAAATTATTGAACTCTTTGGATGGGAAGCAGCTGACTTTGGAAAAGTTGAATCTGCCAGGGCCATTGAACCTTTATGCATGCTTTGGTGCATTCCCGGAATGATTTCAAATGAATGGAACCATGCTTTCAAACTACTTAAGAAATAATTTAAAAATAAAAACGATAAAGCTTGAACAAGATTAGGGTATTTTTTGTTCTACGTTAAAGGACAAAACCACAACTTGTAACTAATACCAAAGTTAGGAGGTTGGAGCACGGCGAACAAGCGCTTTACTTATCCGCCTGCAGGCGGACCGATTTAGAAAATGTTGTGTTTCACCGAATGGGTGAGGTGGAACGCTTACATTTACTTAATCGATTGAGCAGAACTTTTCTCATGAGTGTTAACGAATA
>JARGGF010000196.1 GCA_029210905.1 Bacteroidales bacterium
GCATACAAAATGATAAGTACAGCAATTAATTTACAAGAAGTTGCCGAAGAATACAAAGAAAAGGCAAAAGACATAAAAAAGCGCATTGTTATTTGTGCCGGTACAGGCTGTATAGCAAATGGTTCCATGAAAATTTATGATGAGTTTAAAAAAGAACTAAAAGAAGCGGGACTCGACGTTGTTTTAGAAGTAAATAAACACGAATGTAATGGTAAAGAACAAATTCACCTGAGTGGTAGCGGTTGCCAGGGTTTTTGCGCAATGGGTCCCTTATTGGAAATTTACCCTAACGACATTCTTTATAACAAAGTAAAACCTGAGGATGTTAAAGAAATTGTTGAGCAGACCATTAAAAAAGACGAAATAATAGAAGAGTTACTTTATGTAAACCCAACCACTGGTGATAAACATAAAGGACAGCATGACATTCCTTTTTATAAACGTCAGAACAGGATTGTTCTTTCAGACTGTGGCTCAATAGATCCGGAAGATTTATCAGAATACATCAGAAAAAAAGGTTACCAGGCAGCCGAGAAGGCATATCTTGAAATGACAGATATCGATGTATGCCAGACCATTTTAGAATCTGGTCTGCGCGGACGAGGAGGAGGTGGTTTTCCAACCGGGAAAAAATGGTTCCTAACCCAGGTCGAAAAAGACCAGAAAAAATATGTAATTTGTAATGGTGACGAGGGTGATCCAGGAGCTTTTATGGACCGCAGCCTGATGGAAGGCAATCCACACCGCGTGATTGAAGGAATGATGATTGCTGCTAAAGCAATCGGTGCCGATGAAGGTTACGTTTATGTACGTCTGGAATATCCCCTGGCAGTGAAAAGAATGAAAAGGGCCATTGTGGCTGCTGAAAATGCAGGTATTCTTGGGGATGATGTATTTGGAAGTGGCCAACGATTTACCATTCAGGTAATGGAAGGTGCCGGGGCGTTTGTTTGTGGTGAAGAAACTGCCCTGATGGCCTCTATCGAAGGGAAACGTGGAATGCCTAACCCAAAACCTCCATTTCCTGCTCAGAAAGGTTTATGGGGACATCCTACTGTAATAAACAACGTGGAAACACTTGCTGCTGTGCCACTTATCCTAAGAAAAGGAGCAGAATGGTTCAAGCAATATGGAACGGAAAGCTCAAGGGGAACTAAAACTTTTGCATTAACAGGTCATGTTGCCAATACCGGGCTGATTGAAGTACCATTTGGAACCACACTTCGTGAAATTGTGTACAACATTGGCGGGGGTGTAACCAATGACGAAGGTGATATTACCAACGAAGGTTTTAAGGCCGTTCAAATAGGAGGACCATCGGGTGGTTGTTTGACTGAGGAGGATTTGGATCTGCCACTGGACTATGACAACCTGATTAAAAAAGGAGCCATGGTAGGTTCCGGTGGTTTGGTGGTAATGAACAAACAATCATGCATGGTAAGCATTGCCCGCTACTTTATGGAGTTTACACAGGAAGAGAGTTGTGGCAAGTGTGTTCCCTGCCGCGAAGGGACTAAACAGATGCTTTCCTTACTCGATGAAATTATTGAGGGTGAGGCAGATATGGAGACATTGAGCTTGTTAAAAGAAGTTGGGATGGTAGTAAAAAAGGCTTCGCTTTGTGGATTGGGAAAGACGGCTCCAAGTCCGGTTTTGTCTACTATGGAAAAGTTTTACGATGAATATATCCAACATGTTGAGCATAAAAAATGCCCGACCAATAATTGTAAAGCACTGGCTAACATTACTATTGATCCTGAAAAATGCACTGGTTGTACAGCATGTGCCCGTAAATGTCTGGTTAATGCCATATCAGGCAATAAAAAAGAAGTGCATGTAATTGACAATGAGATATGTACAAAGTGCGGGGTGTGTGATGCAACTTGTAAGTTTGATGCAATCATTGGATTTTAAAAACCTATGATTGGGAAATTAGAAATTAGTTATTAGAACTTATTTAAAAAATTGCTTGCTTTTTTTTCATCTAATTTCCAATTTCAAAGTTCTAATTTCTTGGATTTATTCATACAAAAGAAAGTTTCAATTAAAAAAAGTCAACAAATGAATGAAAAATATATAACCATCGACGGCATAAAAATTCATATAGAAGGAGAAAGAAATGTGCTGGAGCTGATCCGAAAAGCAGATATTGAATTGCCAACCTTTTGTTATCACTCAGAATTAAGTGTTTACGGTGCCTGCCGCTTATGTGTTGCCGATATTGAAGGAATGGGCATACAAACTACCTGTTCCACTCCGCCACGTGAGGGAATGGTGATACATACAAGTACTGCCGAGGTGCGCCAAATCCGAAAAGTAAACCTTGAATTACTGCTTGCTAATCATGATGTTAGCTGTCCGACCTGCGCCAGAAGCAACAACTGCAAATTGCAGGATTTAACCCGTCGGTTGGGGATTACAAAAAGCCGGTTCAAAAAAACCACAAAAACACTTCCAATTGACACAAAATCGCGAAGCATTATTCATGATCCTAACAAATGTGTATTGTGTGGTGATTGTGTACGTGTTTGTAAAGAAATTCAAACTGTTGGTGCCATCGATTTTGTGCAACGTGGCTCTAATACCATTGTGGGGCCAGCCTATGGAAAAAGCCTTGCTGATGTGGAATGCGTATATTGCGGTCAATGTGTTACAGTGTGCCCGGTTGGTGCATTGACACCAAGACCCGAAACTGAAGAAGTCTGGAAAGCAATAAACGATCCTTCAAAAGTTGTTGTTGCGCAAATAGCTCCGGCAGTGCGTGTTGCAATTGGTGAAGAATTTGGTTTGGAACCTGGTACTGTTTCTACCGGGCAAATGGTTGCTGCTCTTAAAAGAATTGGTTTCGATCAGGTATACGATACTTCATTTACTGCGGATTTAACTGTTATTGAGGAAACTACCGAATTTATTTCGCGGAAACTAAGAGGTGAAAAATTGCCGCAGTTTACTTCGTGTTGCCCGGGTTGGGTGAAATTTGCGGAGCAATATTATCCGGAATTACTGGAGAATTTGTCAAGCTGCAAATCGCCTCAGCAAATGTTTGGAAGTTTGGCCAAAGAAATGTTACCTTCCATTTTAAAAGTTAACAAAGAAGACCTGGTGGTGGTTTCAATTATGCCATGTACCGCTAAAAAATTTGAAACCAAAAGGGATGAATTTATTCATGGCGAAACAGCTGATGTTGATCACGTTATTACTACAGAAGGCCTTTCAAAAATGATTGCTGAAACGGGTATACAATTTACCAAAATTACTCCTGAGTCATTTGATTTACCGCTTGGTTTTAAAACTGGTGCGGGTGTACTTTTTGGAAATTCCGGAGGGGTGAGCGAAGCCGTATTGCGTTACGCTTATGAAAAACTAACCGGAGAAACCCTTACCAAAGTTGATTTTAAAATGGTACGTGGTAAAGAAGGCATCAGAACAGCTGAAGTAGAGTTAGGTAAAGTAAAAATTAAACTTGGGGTTGTTCATAGTCTTAAAAATGCACGTCAGATATGCGAAGAAATTAAAAAAGGGGAGACCGATTACGACTTAATTGAGGTAATGGCCTGTCCGGGAGGATGTATCAATGGAGGAGGCCAGCCGGTTAGCTTTGATCCTGAATATAAGGAAAAACGGACCAAAGGTATTTACAGTTGCGATAAGCAGTTGCAATTGCATAAATCACAGGAAAATCCTTATGTAAAAGAGGTGTATGAAAAAATACTTGGAGAAGTGGGTGGGCATAAAGCTCATGAATTACTGCATACGCACTACACTGGCCGTAAAAGGGTTAAAAATCAGACCATTACTATTAGAAATACACGGCATCCAAAAATCGAAGTTTGCGTTTGTGTGGGTACAAATTGTTACAATAAAGGTGCACACCGTATCCTTCGAAAAATGATGAAACACGTATCGGCCAATAAACTTGAAGATATTGTGGGATTTGAAGGTCAGGAAGATATGGTTGATGTAAAAGCCACTTTTTGTTTTGAAAGATGTGAAAGAGGACCGGTGGTGCGTATTAACAATAAGATTATTGAGCACGCTACTTATGAAACTGCCAAAGAAGTCCTTTACAAAGAAATACAGAAAGTGGGGGCACTCCTTGAAAGTTAAAATTCAATAGTTTTTTTGGGCAGCAGACCAGTTAATTGTTCTAAAATTAAAAAGTCTGTTGCCGTTTTTATTTTGGGATTTCCTGACTGACTTCTTTTTAATGCAGACGCTCGTGCATTATAACAGCCAGCAAGATAATTAGTTTTACTGCATATTATGAGAACCTCAAAATCAGAAGTTTACACCAATCCGGCTAAATGCAGCGATTGTTACCGTTGTGTGAGGGTTTGCCCCGTTAATGCCATAAAAATGGAAAATGGGCAGGCGATGGTGATCCCCGAAAACTGCATAGCTTGCGGTACCTGCATCCCGGAATGTCCACAACATGCAAAAACTTATGTGAACCATGTAGCAGATGTAATTGATTTATTGGCAGCTAACAACCCGGTTATCATTAGCATTGCTCCTTCATTTGCCACGGTATATTCAAAATGGGAACGAAAAAGGCTTCCGTCTGCGCTCAGACAGGCAGGTTTTTTTAAGATTACAGAAACTGCAATTGGGGCCTATGAAGTGGCACAAAAAACAAGGGAATATATTGAAAATAAGCCCAACAGCTCGCATATTTGCACTGCCTGTCCTGCTGTGGTGAATTATATTCAGAAATATTGCAAGGAAGAAATTCCTGATTTAGTACCTGTGGTTTCACCCATGATTGCTCATGCCCGAATGCTGAAAACGGAGCTTGGCCCCGATTGTAGGGTGGTGTTTGCCGGACCCTGTGTGGCAAAAAAAGATGAAGCGTTACATCCAAAAAACAAAGCATTTGTTGATGCTGTGCTTACTTTTAGTGAGTTAGACGAAATTCTACTAAAAAAAAATATCGATTTAAAGGCTTGTGAAGAAAGCAGCTTCGATCAAAAAGCAAGCGGATTTTCAAAACTGTTCCCACTGGAAGAAGGGTTACTGAAAACAGCCGGTTTTGAGCGCGATACGTTTAATAAAGTAATCGCACTCAGCGGATTTGATGAAGTAAAAGATGCACTGGCCGCGATTCAGCAAAAAAAAGGAAATTATGTTATTGAGCCTTTATTTTGTAGATCAGGGTGCATAAATGGACCGGTGGTTCGAAATTCAAATTTATTACAAAAAAGAAGTGAATTGCTGGACTATTTTAATGAAACTCCAAAATTGGATAGTACCTGTCAAAATATTGATAATCTAGGATTTAAATATGAAGAAAAAGCAACTTCTATCAATGAATTATATTCCGAAAATGAAATAAGTGAAGTTTTAAAAAGCACAGGTAAATTAAACGAAGAGGATGAACTCAATTGCATGGCTTGTGGTTATGCAACTTGCAGAGACAAGGCCATTGCTGTTTTACAGGGAATAGCCGAAATTGAGATGTGCATGCCCTACATGCGCAGATTGGCAGAACAAAAAAATGACAAGCTGATAGCTGCAGATCCGAATGGTTTAGTTATATTAAACCAAAAGCTTGAGCTGGTGAGCATGAACCCTGCCTTTAAAAAAATGTTTATTTGTTCAGACAATTTGCTGGGAAAGGGGATCTCTTACCTTATAGATCCAGAACCTTTTGAAAGAATTGCAACCAAACAATTAAATAAATACAACGAGGTAATTAAATACCAGGCTTACAATCTGGTTTGTCACCTGCTTTGTTATGCCATTGAAGAAGAAAATCAGTTTGTAGGTATTTTTGTTGATATCACAGATACCTATTCGAACAAAGAAAAGCTGAAAGACCTGAAAACCGAAACAATTACACAAGCACAGGAATTGATGGAGCATCAGATTAACATGGCTCAGGAACTGGCCCGGTTTATTGGCGATCATACTGCACGTGGAGAAATACTGATGAACAAGTTGATTAATGAGATTAGGAAATGAATTATCATCCAATTAGTTGATGATATAATTAGCGTAGGCAAGCAACTTGCTCTTTTGTCATTCCGATTTAGTGGTAAGATTTAATTTTTTAATAAGCAAAGCTTTATGACAGGAAGAAAGTTACACAAAACCGTTTTTTGAGTTTTCTTACAACAATTTCTCAATAAATATATTATCAATGTCATATATTCATACAGATATATTTACTCATCAGATAGCAAAAGTTCCCGGTAATCTTTGTGGTGATGTAATCGGCTATCGACATGATGAGGATGCAACAACATTAATTTTAGCTGATGGATTGGGCGCCGGAGTTAAGGCAAATATTGCTGCTGAAATGTGTGTCTCAAGGTTTTTAAGTCTGATTGGACATGGGGCAAGTTTGCGTGAAGCTTTTGCTGCTATGGTAAAAACCATGAACAGTGCCTGGGGAAGGGATGAGGCTTTTTCGGTATTTTCAGTAGCCCGAATACTCAATAATGGAAATACCACGGTGCTTTCCTACGACAGTCCTGCACCGATATTGGTGACCAACAATTATGCTAAAGTATTGTCAGATAGAGTGTATACACTTGAAAATGCAGTTATTTGCGAAAATTTCGGTAAGCTAAACGAAGGAGAAGGTTTGTTAATAATGAGTGATGGCATTACCCAGGCAGGCATAGGAAATGGTCTGAAAAATGGATGGGGAAGTGATGGAATTGCTAAATATCTCAATAAAAGGAACGTGCTTGAATCTATTGATGGAGAGATGTTTGCCATTGATATCTATAAGCAGGCTAAATCTTATTGGGGCAAATCTCAAGGCGATGATTGTTCTGTTCTGTTAGCAAAAAATCGGAAAGGTATCACAGTTAATATATTAAGCGGGCCACCAGTTAGTAAAAATGATGATAATCAGATGGTTTCTGATTTTCTGAATGCCAAAGGAATAAAGGTTATTTGTGGCGGTACTACCGCAATTTTGGCTGCCCGTGAATTGAAAAAAACGCTTGAATCTGAAAAAATTGCTGGTAATAACATTGCTCCACCAAGCTATAAAATTGATGGAATTAACCTTGTTACTGAAGGAATAGTTACCCTGAACCAGGTTTATAACCTGATGGACGAGGAAAGTGAAGCCTTTGAAGAAGATTCCCCGGTATTTGAATTACTGGAAATGCTCAATATGGCAGACAGGGTCAATATTTTTCAGGGCAGATCAAGTAATCCGGCAGGAGCTAATATTGTGTACAGGCAACAGGGCATTCTTCCCAGAAAAAAAATACTGCAACTTATCAAAGATAAATTAATTGAGCAGGGGAAGCTGGTAGTATGTTATGAATATTGATTTTTAGATATTAGAAATGGTTAAGTTTTAAGTTAAAAGTTAGGAGTTAAAAGTTGCAACCAATTAACAATTAAGGCTGAGTTTTAAAAGCAAATATTCCCAGGGTAATCATATTTAAAATTTTGTATACATGGTTGAACCCTTTTACCTTCGGTGACCGCGTGTCGCCTATAGCTA
>JARGGF010000197.1 GCA_029210905.1 Bacteroidales bacterium
CGAGGCAATAATAAAAAAAATAGCAATTTTTTCCAATAATTTATATATTTACGCAGTTATCAAATCATTAACTAAAAACCAAATAATCATGGAAATCATCACTTTACCCCGTTTAAGAATTGCCGAGTTACAAAGTTTAACTGAAGCCACACTTAAAATTTGCGAACCTCTTACCGAAGTTGAGGAACAAAAACAACAAATTGAAAAAGAGTATGCACCTTTTAAAGAAGGGGTATTAAAAAGCAAAGCCGTGGCAGAAAAAACAGCAGTTGATAAAGTACGCGACCGCTATAACTCAGGTTTTTTCTTCGATATCAAAGCAGAAACCTATTACCCGTATACAGACAAAACTGCTATTGAAACCGTAAACAAACTGAAGGCCCTTTCGAAAAAGTATGGGTTTAAAATAAATCGCCTGCCTTATAACGAAGAAACTGCTGCCGTTGATAATTGTATGGAAGAAGTAGACAAGATAGACCTAAGCCTGTTGACCAGTCCGGCTATTGGTCGTTGGATACCTTTGATAAAAGAGGTCAACCAGCGTTTTAAAGACATTGCCAAAGAATTTGTAGAAGAAAGTACGGCAGTTGCCACCCTTGAGTCGGCCAGTGCAGTTGCACCAGGGCTTATCCAAGCCATTGAAGAGCTGTTTATCCAGATTTTTTCATTAATCAGGGTATCGCCCAACGGTGCGTTAAAAAAAGCTTACAGTGAGTTAGAAACATTGGTTGATTCGTACAGGTAATGCCCAATGGCGTATAGATAAGCAATGTACATTAGCTAAACAGCAACTGGTGGCGTATATTTGAAATTGGTACATTAGTATATTTGAAATTGGTATATTTGAAAATAGAATAATGGTAGATTCTTATAATAACAAAAAAACAAATACACCAGTAAACCAATAAACAAATACACCTTGACTGCACGGTAGCGCAGGAAGTACCTCTCCTGATGGCCAAAACAGGGCGAAACACCTATACAATGGTTTTTGCACGGCTGCAAAAGGGTGAAACATGCATGTTTCACCCTTCCGTAAAGCTGCAGAAGGGTGAAAAAGATATTTTTCCCCTCTTTTCAGCACTCCCGAGGGGTAAAAAGGTTATGTTTTGTGGTATTTTTGCCTAAAACCCGCCCCAAAACAATTATTTTAAGGTTTTGCAAGCTTGCAACACACTAAAACATGTATGTTTTAACATTATGCACATCTGCAAAGTGTTCAAACATCCCCGTTCCACCATTTGCAGACTTAAAAAAGGCAAAAACATTCACGTTCGACGTCTTGCAAACCTGCATATGTCAAAAACATTTTTGCGCAGCGTTTTGCAGACTTGCAGAAAGGTGAAACATTCGCGCTCAAGGATTTGTAAACTTGCATAAGGCTGAAACAGTTTGTGCGGTATTAAAAAAGCTTTGTAGATTGCGGGGGCAAAATGTATGCAAACAATATCCTTTGGATATAATAATGCAAAATATTACTTTTAACACATAAAAATTTGCTTTTTTGTAAATATATTAGCAGAAAAAAGTTTTGCAGACAATGCAGAAATAACCGCAACTTAAAAAGATGGACTGGGGTTATACAGATGTTAGCTGTTATTTAAAATGAAGAAATTACCCTATATTTTGTATGTTGTGTTTTTAATTCTGGGTTGCAATTCAGAATCTAACAAGACACTCGACAAAGAGACTAATTTCTTTTATGTGAGATATGACTTAGAACATGATTTTGGTTATGGTTTAGGACTTTATTTAGACACTGTCAATATAAAATATAACGTGGAAATAGAGGACAGTATCTATGCAATTGATTATCTATATACTATTGATTCCATTACTGATACGATCACATACAAACTAAAGGAATCTGATAATTTTAAGCCTGAGTACCTATTGAATGGCAAAAAGAAAGAGTTTGATGACTTCGTATATGTGGCGAAAGAAAACTACCTCTTACAAAATCAATCCTTTGACATATATAAATATGCAAGCAACCCAATGACGATTGACGGATGCATGACTCATTTTTGGACACCAAAGATTGGTGTTATTTTGATTCGTTCTACAACTTGGAGAAATTTCCGAAAATTACAAACTGACAATGATAGCATAAATAGCTATGTAAATATCTTGACTGAATTAATCTATCAAAATAATGAATTCTTTAAAGGGTGCACGGAAGAGCTTGAATTAATTTCCAAATCGGATGCTAAAGAATTTTACAGTCGGAAATATAAAGACATTATTGACGTGATAAATGATTAAAAACAACATGTAACAAAAGCTAAATGCAATAAGGCCAACGTGCTGTAATTAAGCCACCTACCTATTAGCGAACCCCGCCAAATTTTCAATTTGACGGGTTAGAATTGATTTTAAAAAGACAAATTAAAAATTTGGCTATGAGCATATTGGAAAATTCTGTACTTTTAGTTCCTTCCTGCAATTAGCCCAACGTTAAACTAAACAAAGATGATAATGACTTTAAGGCTTTTTTTGGACTGGTAAATAGATAATAACCTGAGTGCCATTATTCATTTCAGAAAAGTAGTTGATATCACCATGGTGTTCTTTTATGATATTGTAGGTAATTGCCAGTCCCAGTCCTGTTCCGCTCCCGGCATCTTTTGTGGTAAAAAAAGCATCGGTTATCTTTGAAAGATGTTCTTTTTTAATACCTTTTCCGGTGTCGGTAATTATTATCTCAACTTCTTTTTTTTCTTCGTCCAGACTGGTTTCTATGGTGATCTGTCCTTTATCATCAATAGCCTGAATTGAATTTTTTACGATATTTAAAAACGACTGATGAAGCCGGCCTTCATTGCCTGTCACAACATACGGTATAGTTGTATATTTTTTAACAATTGTTATCCTGTGTTTTAATAAATTGTGGAGCATTATCAGGCAATTATCAATAATTTCATGGATGTTGCAATTTTCCATGTTAGTATCAACATTTCTGCTAAACCGTCCAAGGCTCGAAACAATATTGGTAATTCTTTCAATCCCGGTTTTTATCCCGTTAATTGGTATTTTCAGGCTTTCAGATATTTCTTTGGAATCATTTTTAAGCTGTTCTTCAAGTACTAAAATTCCACCTTGTATAAAATTAAGCGGATTGTTAATTTCATGAGCAATTCCTGCAGAAAGAAGGCCTATTGAAGCCATTTTTTCTGATTGGATCAATTGTAATTGGGTTTCTTTGAGCTTGTTTAGTGTTAAAGATAATTCAGTATTTTTATTGCTTAACGAGTTATTTGTTGTCAATAATTCTTTATTAAGTTTTTTCAATTCCTCTTCGCGGGCTTGTAATTCAAAATTTAAGTCCTTCAGCGGTCTGGCAACAGCATTGCTAAAAAAATAGGATATCAACAGAGAAACCAAAAAACCTGTAAATACTATCAGGAGGTTAAAATTTGAGGACTTGTTATTGTTTTTTTCAATATGGGTAAAGTGCAATAATGCCAGCTTTTTGTTTTTAATCTCAAGTTCTTTTAACAGGATATAAATTTCATTATACTGCAAACGCATAACATCAATTCTCTCGGTAAGCTTTTTTGATAAGTCACCATCAATCATTTCAATGCTTACGGATCTTGCATTATTATAGTATTTGTTAAACGATGCTGAGAGCTGTGTTGAAAAATATGTTTTTTCTGCATTTTTTTCTATTCTCATGCAATACATTGTAAAACTTAGCGCCAGTGAATCTGCTTTCCTTATGCGGCCCTCATCCCCTGAAGCCACAACATCCTGAAGTGTTTTTTGAAGTTCAAAAAGAATATTATTTAGTTTTATACTTATTTCAATACCAGGTAGATATATCGCCTTGGTTTGTTCAATCAGGGCTTTGTTTTTTTTACTAAAATGATTAAGCGTCAGGTAAGCTATTAAAAAGGTGATTAATAAAACTAAAGGAAATATCAGGAATCTTGATTTCATATCTAAAAATAAAAAAACAGTACTTTTTAATTTTTAAAAGTACTGAAAAAGTAATCAAATTTTAGCGTAAAATATGACTCGAAATTAAAAATGTTCAAACTCACTATCAGACCGATCATTTTTTAAATCTATTATTACCCCTTTGTCTAATTTTTTCGAAACAGGTTTAAATTGTGGACTTTCTTTTTTTACCGAAGACTCAGACTTACTAAATTGCTTATTTCTTTTAACTTGCAGCATGTTTAGTTCTTCGCTGATATTAAATACCGAAATAATTTCTTTAAGATTTTCAGCTTGTGCCGATAATTCTTCTGCAGATGCCGCCATTTGTTCTGCCAGCGCAGAATTTTGAGCAGTAACCCCTGACAATTGTGTTATTGAAGAATTAATTAATTCAGCTCCACTTTGTTGTTCTCTGTTAGCAATAACTATTTCATTTACCAATGAGGCACTTTTTGAAATTTCCGGTATAACCTTTTGTAGTTTTTCACCGGCTATTTTTGAAATTTCCTGACCCGATCTGGAAAGGCTGTTAATGTCCTCAGATGCCAATTGACTTTTTTCGGCCAATTTTTTTACTTCCTGCGCCACCACTGCAAATCCTTTTCCTGCTTCACCAGCTCTTGCTGCCTCTACCGAAGCATTTAAGGCAAGCAAGTTGGTCTGGAATGCTATTTCAGTAATAATTTCGATTTTTTTAGAAATATTATTTACAGATTCAACTGTTTGTTTAAAGGTTTGGTGGCTTTCGGTGATCTCGTTAGCAGATTTAGTAGCAATTTTTTCAGTACTCTCAGCCTTTTCGGTGTTGGAGATAATTCCGGCAAGCATCTCTTCCATCGATGCTGAAACTTCTTCGGTAGTTGATGCCTGTTCATTGGCACCCTGAGATAGTTGTTGCGAGGTGGATGATAATTGATTACCTGCAGTTAATACGGCCATTGCAGAATCACTAATTTTCGATATAATTTCTTTAATATTTTTATTTATTTCATTTACCGAGATGAAAAGTTCCCCTATTTCATCTGTCCTGTTTATCTCTACCTGAAAATCAATTTCCTTATTTGAAATCCTTTTCATATAGGAAACCAGTTGTTTAATAGGTTCAACTATGGCATTGATTACAAAGTAGGAAATAATCAGTGTTAAAAGAATGCCAATAATTACTACAATTATATTGGCACTTGATGATTTATGATTATTCTCATCTATATTTTTAAAATGAGAAGAAGCCAGTGACTTACTCTTAGCTTCCAAATTAGTCACAAGGCTTTCAACCTGATTATATTGTTCCAGCATAACTGCAATTTTTCCACTGAGCTCTTCTGAAAAATCACCTGCAATCATCCCTGCACTTACCGCTCTTGCATTTTTATAATATTCATTATATAAGTTTAAAATGCTATCGGTTGTGGAGTTTTTACCTGCTTTTTCATTTAATAAATTGCATAATGATATTAAATCTTTTGCAATACTATCTGTTTCCTCCAGTTTTATATCATCACCAGCTGCCACAGCGTCTTGTAGAGAGCGCTGTGTGGCAGTTAATTTATATTTTAGCTTTATACTAATCTCAATACTCGGTAAATAAACTTCTTCTGTTTGACTTAACAAAAGTTCATTTTTTTTCTGAAAATTTAATGATACTAAGTATGTTACAATTGAAATTATAGCAAATAAAACCGGAAAAATTAGTATTTTGTATCTGAACTTTAAGTTGTCTAACATAATTGAATTAGTTTAGTGTTAAAACTTTTACTCCACTTGTGGCTGTTGATGAAGAAACATAACCAATGGCGCCTTCATTTGCTTTTACAAAATCAATTACAGCATTGTCATCTTTCATTTCTTGTGGGGGTGTTTCTTTTCCTGCAAATACTGATTGTTGCCAAAAAGCCCTTACCTGACTGACACTTTTTTTATGTATTACTTCAGAAAAATCTGCTCTTACCGATGATTTTGAACTCAAATCAACTGGTATTACCACAGCATTATTCGCCCATTTTGCTTTCTTCTTTAAAAAGAAGGCAGAAGCATCAGCCTTGCTAACTGAGCTAACTGGATTGGCATTATTTACAATTATTTTAAATGACTGAGCATTTATGGTCATTCCATAAATAAATAATGCTATAGCTAATATTATAATTTTTTTCATTTGTTTATATATTAATCGTTTAAATGTTGACCATGAATTATCCCTGAGAATCTTTTAATATAGAAATATTTTCTTTTCAAGGATGAAGCATATATATTTATCTAGTTAATTATAAAGTAGTTATACATATTTATTAGGCTCAAAAGCCTCTCTTTATCAGAATGAAAAGACCATTGAAAACAAATAGTAATTATAGTCCTTAAAGTTAGTAAAGGCAGTTTTCTGATAATCCTCTACCATAACTCTCCTGTATTCAATTTTAAATATAGTTTCAAAAATTGGCCGATAAGCAACACCCCCCGAATAGGACACAAAAGGTAAATCAATTAAAGAACCATCGGTAAAAAGTGCTTTTGCATCTTCAATATATTCATATCGGACCCATGGTTTAAATTTATCACCGTTGTATATCAATTCTGCATGATAGCCTTTATATTCAATTGAGTATTCTGTAGCACTTTCGGTGGTTTTGTTAGAAGCAGTCCAGTACTCAGCATTTAATTCGAAATTCTTTATATTTAAGCCTAAATCTACACCCAAAGATGTTTGCTTGGCGGGTTCAAAGCTATCCGGAGCGCCTGTTGCAGGATCTAAAATTACAAGATTGTATTCTGAGCCTTCAAAAATATTCAGACCAAGTTTAAACATTTCCTGGTATTCAAAAGACAATCTTCCTGAACCACCCAAATACGACAAAGGCCTGTTTCCTTCATAGACTTCATATGGCCCAGAAAACGGTATTATTTCTTCCTGTCCCTGTATGCCTAAAACCCCACTTTCTAAGTGGTCTGTAATGTAGAAATTACCATAAGTAGCATTATAATTTATCTTCAGGTTATCACCAAATTCACCCGCAATCTGAACTCCACTAATGCTTTGTGGAAAGAATATATGGTGAGATACAACCATTGGTAAAACACCACTGGGGTTGAGCGGGGCATAAAAATATAAATTTGATGGTCCAAGTGGGGTAAGAAATTTTCCGGCACCAAGTTTAAACCCCGGGTTAAAACTATAGATTCCAAAAGTTTCGATTACAACATCGTGCCAACTTCGCACCCACGGACTATATACTAAAGTAGATTTAACTTCGAGCTTTTCCAGAGGTTTGTATGTAACTAAAAAGCCAGCCTGTGCAAGCCCAATTCCTAAATGTTTTGGATTTGCCAGTCCCAGAACACTTGTATCCGCATGGTCTGAGTATTCTATCACTGAATTCAGATACCCGGTGTAGTGAATTTGAGGTTGCCATTTTTCACCCTCTTGTGCTTTGATAACATTCACTGATCCAATTATTAAAAATAATAATAACAGTTTTTTCATAGCTTTTAAATTAATTAGTTAGTAATAGATTGGAT
>JARGGF010000198.1 GCA_029210905.1 Bacteroidales bacterium
AGATGGGGGTTAAAATAGTAATGACAACCCTTTCAGAACTTGGCGTATACATTAGCGATAATGGCTCCTATCATCAAATACCAGCTGTTATCCGCGATATTGCTGATGTATCTGGTGCAGGTGATACTGTAATCAGTACGGCCAGTTTATGCCTTGCAGCCAATCTTTCTCCTAAACAAATAGCCTGGTTTTCAAATATTTCTGGTGGTCTGGTTTGCGAAAAAGTAGGCGTGGTTCCTATTGATAAAGAATTACTTATTGCTGAATGCATTGAACTGCGAAAGACCCTGTAATCATGAGAAAGGCAGCCTAATACAACAAAGAATTTACGGCATAGAGGGGAATATTAAGAAAATTATCAGATTGTATAAAGTTTCTAGGGGATAGGCGATACATTAATTTTGGTTTATATTTATCAGCGTAACTTCTCAGGCTCTTGATGCTCCGATCCAAACCACTTTTAACCTCTATTGGATAAATACTTTCTTCCCTTTGAATAATAAAATCAACTTCGGCTTCGCTTTTAGACCTCCAATAGAAAAGCTTATCAAACCCTGAGGCAACTAACTCGGTTGAAACAAAATTTTCTGTAAACGCTCCATTGTATTCCGTAAATAAATCGGTAGGTTCTAAAATTATGCCCGAAGAAATATTTAGCATTGCACCAAGTAATCCAGTATCAAGCATATAAATTTTAAATTTCGAATAATCTGTATAACCAGAAAGTGGCAATTTAGGTACGCTTATATTGAATGCAATGTTTATTAAACCGGCTTTGCTAAGCCATTCAATAGTCTGTTCATAACTACTGGCTCGTGAATTTGCGCGCACTTCAGCAAATTTGAACTTTTTATTTTCCTTGGCTAATTGATAGGGAATAGAACCCCATACTTCTGATGTTTTTATTGCCTGATTTTTATCTGTATATTTTGAAAAGTCTCTTTTGTATGCTTCCAAAATTTCATTTTGGATTTCACGAACAGTTTCAATGTTCTTATGCTCAAGATAGTTTTGTAAAACTTCAGGCATCCCCCCAAGGAACATGTACATTTTCAAATGTCTAAGCAATTTATTGTGTATAGGCTCAGGAATTAGTTCTTTTTGTTTCTGGTTTAACAAATTTTCAACAATTATATGCTCACCCACGGCTAAAAGATATTCGGAAAAAGTCATTGGATAAAGTGTCATAAAATTTACTTTCCCAACAGGAAAGCTGATTTCTTTTCCAAAACTGACACCAAGTAGCGATCCTGCCGCAATAATATGATAATCAGGAGCTTGCTCACAAAAATATTTTAAACTTGTTAATACTTGGGGCACAGTTTGTATTTCATCGAAAAATAATAAAGTATCAATTGATGAAATTTTCCGTCCAAAATATAAACTAATGTTTTCAATTATTTTTTGGGGCGATAAGTCTTTTTTGAATAGAAGAGCTAGATCTGGGCTTTGTTCAAAATTAAGGTATATAAAATTTTCATATTCGTTTTTTCCAAACTGATTCACCAGAAAAGTTTTACCTACTTGCCTCGCACCTTGCAACAATAAAGGTTTCCTTCTGTTACCGTGCTTCCATGATAATAAATTATTGTATAAGAACCGTTCCATTCATTATCTGCTAAAATGTGTTGCAAAGTAAAGCAATTATCTCCGAAAAAGTGTAATTTCTCTCAGAAACATGTACGAAAAAATGTAATTTACCTTAGAAAACAGGCACGAAAAAGTGTAACTGAATACTACATCACAGGATTCGTGAGGCATAGAGAGGGCCTATCTGCCAAGATTATATAGTGTGGTAATTGCCCTGATACCAGTTTAGTTTTAGGTGTATAAAAGTTCGAGCAGATTTCGGACGTTTATTTTAATAAATTTACTGATATCTATTTAACCTTAAGATATTTAGACAAACAAACATCCGATGTCTACACTTGAAATCAATCTAAACAACCGACGATAGGAGATTCCTGGAGTGTCAAAACAGGGTTGACTATCTAATCTAAACCAAGCACTCTTGCAAGTTTATTCGCCGTAACATCTATTGCTGGCACAATACGTTTTGCTTGTTTATAAAAGAATTCTCTTTGAGAAAGCAGGTTTTGAAGGTAGGTTCTAAGTTCTGTATCAGTATTGAAATTCTTCAACAAGGGACGCTGTTCAGTAGCTCCTTGCAACCGACTGATTAGCAACCCAATATCAGCTTCGAGATAACAACTTAATCCGTGTTCGTTTATTTCCGAAATATTAGAGAAGAAGCAGGGAGCACCACCACCGGTTGAAATTACAACATTTTCGAGTAAAAATGTTTCGCGAAGCGCAACTTGTTCAATTATTCGAAATTTATCTTCCCCTTCTTTTTCAAAAAAATCAGCTATCGACATCGAAAGCTTTGCTTCAATTAAATCATCTAAATCGTGAAATTGAAAGGAGAGTTTGTTGGCTAGTTTTTTGCCCACTGTGCTTTTGCCACTTCCCATCATTCCAAGTAAATAGATACGCATAGTTAACTATAAATCAAGGCTTTGTTGGTTACCATCCTTGTCTGTTATTTCAAAAGGGATATCGTCGCCATTGTTTTCATCATCGAATTCTTCAGTCTCTAGCTCCTCTTCATCTCTTTCTATAAATTCAGGCTCTTCAATTTCTAATGGCTCAATAAATTCAATTTTACCAGTCTCAAAAGTGCTCAATCGTTTACCCTTGGCTTTAAATCCTTTAACGCCAATAAATTCATGCACATTAATTATTTCAACAGGGCGATCTTTATGTCGGCCCGTGAATTCAATTTTTAATTGAGGATAAGCGTCTTCTGATAAACAAATAAGTTGAGCGCCATCTTCTTCCGGAATAAACCATGAATTTTTATCAGATTCTTCCAGTTCAAATCGCTTTAAGAAATAAAATTCTTTTTCAGGGTCGAAATAAACAGCCGAGTATGTTTTGCCATGCCTGAATTTTTCAATTTTCAGCAAGCCGTCTTCGTAATGATTGCTTAAATCATAACTAGTCATTCTGTAATATCCAGCCTTAGTTATCATTACAATTTTATCTTCAGCTTTAAATTCGCCAAGCAATTCGCCACGATGATCGATATTTAATCGGAAAACATCCCAATCGAACCAGATTTTCTGTCCGGTTAGGGTAGAAACACCCTTTTCCTTAATGGTAATTTTATGTACCATGTGTTTGGTAAGGATATTTCCCATTGAATTACGCCCCTTTATTTCCAATTCGCTAAAATCAAGTTCCCACGAAAGTTTTTTGAGTCTGGGCCTGGGCTTCAGCATCACTTTAACCACTTCTGCTTCACCATTTGGGTTTGCTGAGAAATAGATTAGTCGTGAATTAGGATTTCCTTGAGTAGCAAAATATTCTTTATCCCTGGTAATACCTTTTACAGCAAATCTTTTCATATAAGCGTAGCCAGTTTTGCCATCGCGGTATATGAGGTTATATATTGTACGGCTGTCATTTTTCATAAACACTGCCACATGGATTGCATTAGTGCCAATAAAAATTTTATCAGCTACTTTGGTAATCACATAAGACCCGTCTTTCCTGAAAATTATAATATCATCAATATCAGAACAATCCGAAACAAATTCGTCTTTTTTCAAACTAGTTCCGGCAAAACCTTCCTCATAATTAACGTAGAGCTTTTCATTGGCAACTACAACTTTTGTAGCTTCAATTACATCGAAACTTCTGATTTCTGTTTTTCTTTCTCTTCCTTTTCCATATTTCTTTTTGAGTGTTTCGAAATGATTAACGGTATAATCTACAATATTGGTAAGATTAAAGTTAACCTCTTTCATCTCATTTTCAACATTTTTAATGTATTCATCAGCTTTAAAAGCGTCGAATTTTGAGATCCTCTTTATTTTTATTTCAGTAAGTCTCACAATGTCATCATGAACAACCACTCTTTTTAATAGCTTTTTAAATGGCTCCAGTCCTTTATCAATCGTTTGAATAATGTCATCCCAGGTTTCGCATTCCTCAATCAGTAAATATATTTTATTTTCTATAAAAATCTTTTCCAGAGAAGATAAATGCCAGGCATCATCCAATTCAGAAAGGCGAATTTGAAGTTCTGTCTTTAATAGGTTAAGTGTATTGTCAGTTGACAATCTTAAAAGCTCTGAAACACCTAGAAAAACAGGCTTATCTTCCTGAATTACAGTAGAGTTAGGAGAAATTGGAACTTCACAATCTGTAAATGCATAAAGTGCATCTATCATTTTATCGGGGGAAGTACCTGGTACAAGGTGCACAACAATTTCTACATGCTCCGCAGTATTATCATCAATTTTTCTGATTTTGATTTTTCCCTTGTCATTGGCTGCCAGAATAGAGTCAATAAGAGAACCTGTAGTTTTCCCGAATGGTATTTCTGTTATGATCAGTGTTTTCTTGTCAGTACGTTCAATCTTAGCCCTAACTCTAACTTTTCCACCTCTTAGCCCATCATTATATTTCGAAAAATCAGCCATCCCAGCAGTGGGGAAGTCAGGAAGTAACTCAAATTCTTCTCCCCTCAGATAGGCAATTGAAGCATCAATTAATTCTATAAAATTATGGGGTAATATTTTTGAGGCCAACCCAACTGCAATGCCTTCAACGCCCTGCGCCAGTAAAAGTGGAAATTTTACAGGCAGATTAATCGGTTCCTTGTTACGGCCATCATAAGATAATTTCCAGATAGTAGTTTTAGGATTAAAGACAACGTCCAATGCAAACTTGGATAGCCGGGCTTCAATATACCTTGGAGCTGCAGCACTATCACCGGTTAGAATATTCCCCCAGTTTCCCTGGGCATCAATCAGGATATCTTTTTGCCCCAGCTGCACTAAGGCGTCACCTATAGAAGCGTCACCATGAGGATGAAACTGCATGGTATGTCCAATAATGTTAGCTACTTTATTGTAGCGTCCATCATCAAGACGTTTCATGGAATGCAAAATTCTACGTTGAACTGGTTTTAGCCCGTCAAATACATGCGGTACAGCACGCTCCAATATTACATATGAGGCATAATCAAGAAACCAGTTTTTGTACATTCCCGAAATGTAATTCACATCATGCAGCTCCTTCTCGTTCTCCACATTCGAAAGATCATCGTTGTTTATCTCCAGATTATCATTTGGATCCTCTATCATCACTTATTCCCGTATTGATATTTTCAGGCAATAGCCTAAATGTTTTATTTTATAATTTTCAAAAGCTCAAATAAATTCTAATCAACAATAATCGCACCTTCAGATTCAGCCACCTCCTCATCTACCATATCTTGCTCTATGCGTAAATTATCAATGATAAAATCCTGACGTTCAGGGGTATTCTTTCCCATATAAAAATCAAGCATGTCTTTTGTAGATTCATCCCTATTAAGTAAAACTGGCTCTAGTCTTATTTTCTCACCGATAAAATGTTTAAACTCATCAGGTGAAATTTCACCTAGACCTTTAAACCTTGTTATTTCAGGGTTTTTCCCAAGTTTGCTGATTGCAGCATGCTTTTCTTCATCAGAGTAGCAATAATAAGTATCCTTTTTATTTCTAACTCTAAACAAAGGAGTTTGTAAAATATGCAAGTGCTTCTTTTTAATCACTTCAGGAAAAAACTTAAGAAAAAAGGTGATTAACAACAAGCGGATATGCATTCCGTCAACATCGGCATCAGTTGCTATAATTATATTGTTGTATCGCAGATTTTCAATCCCTTCCTCTATATTTAGTGCTGCCTGCAATAAGTTAAACTCCTCGTTTTCGTAAACAATTTTTTTAGTCAAACCATGCGTATTTAATGGTTTTCCTTTAAGGCTGAAAACAGCCTGGGTATTTACATTTCGTGATTTTGTAATAGATCCGCTGGCAGAATCTCCCTCAGTAATAAAAATGGAAGAACCAGTTCGGTCTTCGTGGTTTGAATTGTAATGTACACGGCAATCTCTGAGCTTTTTATTGTGTAAACTCACTTTTTTTGCCCTTTCACGCGCCAATTTCTGAATTCCGGATATTGCCTTTCTTTCCTTTTCCGAATCCTGAATTTTTCTAAGCAAAATCTGCGCTGTTTCCTGATTCATATGAAGGTACCTGTCCAGTTCCTTCGACATAAAATCCATGATAAAGTTACGCACAGAAGGTCCATCCGGGCCCATATTTTTTGAACCTAATTTTGTTTTAGTCTGAGATTCAAACACAGGTTCTTCAACTTTTACACTAATCGCAGCAATTATTGACGAACGAATATCAGAAACATCGAAATCCTTTTTGTAAAAATCACGAATGGTTTTTGCAACAGCTTCTCTAAATGCTAATAAATGCGTACCTCCCTGCGAGGTTTGCTGTCCATTAACAAAAGAATAATATTCTTCACCATATTGAGTTCCGTGCGTAATAGCAACTTCAATATCTTCGCCTTTCAAATGGATAATAGGATAGAGTCCTTCATTATCCATATTGTCATTTAAGAGATCGAGCAGTCCGTTTTTGGAATAAAACTTTTCACCATTGAAATTAATTGTCAGGCCGGAATTAAGGTAGGTGTAATTCCTGAGCATTGTATCAACATAGGCTGAAAGATAGTGATACTCACCAAAAACAGTATTATCAGGAATAAATGTAACCTCTGTACCGTTTACTTCATCTGATTTTACAACTGGAAACTCCTCAACTACCACTCCTTTAGAAAAATGAACTTCCTTTACCTCTCCTTCTCTGAATGATTTTGCCACAAACTTATGAGACAGTGCATTAACTGCTTTTATACCAACACCATTAAGCCCAACCGATTTTTTAAATACCTTGGAATCGTATTTGGCACCGGTGTTCATTTTCGATGTAACATCAATTAATTTTCCGAGAGGTATACCTCTTCCATAATCCCTAATCTGTACTTTATGATTGGTTATATTTACATCTATTTTTTTTCCAAAGCCCATCATGTATTCATCGATGGAATTATCAAACACTTCCTTTAGAAGTATGTATATTCCATCATCCTGAGAAGAACCATCGCCCAGCTTTCCAATATACATACCAGGTCTGCGACGGATATGCTCCTTCCAATCAAGCGTTTTAATTGTATCTTCTGAATAATTTTCGACCATTTGCTGAAATTTTTGCAAATATATAACAATCCGTCAAATGAAAAATTTACGGTACTAACAAAGTTATTAACATCTACATCCGTTAATTATAGGGAATCATCAAATAATCGATTGAATATTACCTGCTTTATGGGGTTGGAAATAAGTGGATAAAAAATGACAATTTGTAACTTATTCTTCTATTCTGAGCTTAATAGAGGATATCTTTAATTTAATGAAAAGAAACTACATCTTAGAAATTAATAAACA
>JARGGF010000199.1 GCA_029210905.1 Bacteroidales bacterium
TAATTGAATCGTTAATCTTATCAATTTCAAAATATCTTGAATATGGTATGTCATTATAAACATCAAAGTTGAATGGATTCTCGCGAATAACTTTATCAAAATTTTCGAAATATTCAAGATTAAATCTGTAGGTATATTCACCTGCCTTGGCGGTTTTCAAAACATCCTCATTGATATCTGTTGCAAAAACATTTGCCTTGTCGAGCAGGCCCAGTTCATTTAATAGGATTAGCATCGAATAAACTTCTTGTCCTGTTGAACATCCTGCGTGCCAGATATTAATTTTTCTATTTTCAGCAAATTGATTCAGGATTCGGTATCTCAATGTTTGCCAGGCCTTTGGGTCGCGAAAGAGTTCAGTAGTATTTACTGTTATATTTTTTACCAGGTTATCAATAAAACCTGCATCTGATTTTATCATTTTTATTAACCCGGTGATATCCAGCTTAAAATCAAATAATGATTTTTCAATCCTCCTGGTAAACGACTTTACAGAATAATTACTGAAATCGTAAGTAGAATTTGCCTTAATAGCATAAATTATTCTATTTATATCGTCTTGAGTTACTTGCATTTGCCACAGTCCAGCCTAAAAAGCTACCAATAAATCATTTAGAAAAAAATAACGAGTTTAAAGGTAAATTAAAACAAAAAACTATCCAAAAATTATATTAAATAATAAGCTTAAAAAATCCAGCATGGGGGTTTAAAAGATATCCAATCAGAAATGGAAGGAAATAAAGGCTAGTATACATTTATTTTATTTAAATTAGAAGGTACTGCTTTCAATGCGTTCTTTCCTATTCCAAGATTCTCAAGACTAACAAGGCCTGAAAACTCAATGGGCAAACTGGTTAACCTATTGTTGTATAAATTTAATTCTTTCAGATGTTGCAGTTTTCCTATTTCTTTTGGTACAGAAAGTAAAAAATTGTCAGACAAAAAAAGATTTTGAAGACTCTCTAACCCACCAATATCTACAGGTAATCTTCTGAGTTGATTTCCTGAAAGATATAGATTTTCTAGTTCTTTTAGCTCACCAATTGAACCTGGTACCGAAGTTAAATAATTATTTGCAAGCCCCAGTTGCTTTAGTTGTTTCAAATTACCTATTTCAATGGGCACCTGAAGCAATTTATTATCATCAAGGTATAACTTTTCAAGGTTAGTCAAAAGCCCAATTTCACGGGGCAGCTCATTTATTTTATTACCGGTAAGAAAAAGTTCCTTAAGCTCTGATAGGTTGCCTATCGATTTGGGGAGTACAGTAAGCTGATTATAAGCTAAATCAAGGCTTTCAAGCAGGGGCAGCTCGCCAATTTCCCGGGGCAGGATCTGAAGCTCATTTTCTGTTAGGTAGATAATTCTAAGTTGCTTAAGATGTGCAATTTCAGGTGGCAATGTTTTAAGTTTGTTTCCGTGCAAACCCAAAATTCTTAAATTTTTGAGCTTTCCTATTTCTGGAGGAAGTTTTGTTAGGCTGTTCCCATCCAGATACAGTTCTTGTAAATTGGTCAATTCCCCAATTTCCGGTGGTAGGTAAGTTAATTGATTTTCATATAAATACAGGCGTTGTAACCTTTTTAGCTTGCCAATTACGGCAGGGAGTTCAGTTAAATCACTTGTTAAAAGGTCTAGCTGGTAAACTCTGTTAGGATACTTAATTGCATCTTCAATACTTGTATAAACGGTAGTTTGTTCCAATTCATCCTCCGATAATAATCTTTGGGCATAGGTTTTCCCTACTGCTAATAAAACCAGTAGAAAAACTGAAACAAAATATACTATAAGGCGCATAAATAAGTACTTTCCCGGAAAATAAATGTAAATTTATAAATAAAAATTTAAAGTAAATTTAATTAGAATACAAATTGGTCAAATTAAAACTGCAATCACTCAAATATATGAAAAACCCAATCCTAAATTGCTAAATCCCTGGTAATAAATTAAAGCTTTACAATAATAAGACCATATTCTGCAAACAATTGTAGCTCTCCAATGGATTATTTTAAGATTCTTATGTAAATTCTCAATTAATATTTCAAACTTGATACAATTATTGTTAATTTAGACAGTTATTTCCTTTTGGAGAATTAAATCAATGAGAAAAACTATAAAAATAACCTTAACCGGAATTTTCCTTTTCTTTTTTCAACAAATTATTTTTGCTGATGGTGGTCTTGTAGCCTTTTATAAATTAGGGGTTCAAAAGGGAACCATTGAGAAATATCAAAAAAAAATTGAAAAAGCGCTTGCACATGAGAATTTTGATATTGTAGGAACCTATCATCCCGCAAAAGATGCCAACCTGATGGTAATTGCATTTACCCGAAAAGATTTAATTGATATCACACTCGAAGCAGGCGATAGAGGGATAATGGCAGGTATAATGAGAATTGGGTTGGTACAGAAAGATAATACTGTTGAAATAAGTTTATTAAATCCCGAATACGTCTTCTTTGCCTATTTACAGGATTCTGCAAAAAAATATGAAATAGAACTTAATCAGATTTCGCTTGATATAAAAATGGCCTTGATTGAAATCGGTGACGAGTTTAAACCATTTATTACCAGCAGTTTGACAGAAAGGGAACTCATGGAATTCAGATTTTTGGTTCGCAATCCGGGCTTTGAAGATGCAGTTGAAGTAATGAAATTTGATTCCTTCGAACAAGGAGTAGAAACTATTGAAAGAAACCTGCAAGCCAGAAAAGACGGAACTTATAAAGTTTATGAGTTGGTTTTTAATAAACGTAAAATAGCCCTGTTTGGAATTGGTTTATACGATTTAAGAAAAGGTGAAGCAAATTTTCTTGATAAACTTGGAAAATCTCATCTCGCAGCGCTTCCATACGAATTAATACTGATTGAAAATAAAGCCACAATCCTGCATGGTAAATATAGATTTCCACTTTATTGGTCAGACCTTTCTATGTCAGAATACCGCAAAATATATAAGACCCCCAGGGACATTGAAGAAACTATGCGAGCAATAACAAGATAAGTTTCTTGCTGTAAAAACCTTTCCTCATTTAAATAATTAGCAATTTGAATTATCTGTTCTTTTACTTAACTTTCGGCTCAAAAATTTAGCGATCATGAGTATTTCTCTAATCATATAGAAATCAATAAATAAAAAAAGACTGAATGAACAAAATTTTGGTAGCTAACAGGGGTGAAATAGCGTTACGAATAATGCGCTCTATTAAAGAAATGGGAATTCAAACTGTAGCAGTATTCTCAGAGGCTGACAGGATGATGCCTCATGTTATTTATGCTGATGAATCTGTATGTATTGGAGAGGCTCCTTCTTCAGCATCTTATCTTAATGGCGAAAGGATTATAGAAGTTGCCTTAAAACTGAAAGTTGACGGCATTCACCCTGGATATGGATTTCTATCTGAAAATGAGAACTTTGCAAAAAAAGTAGCGGCTGCAGGGATTAAATTTATTGGCCCAAGTCCGGAATCTATTGAATTAATGGGTAATAAACTTGCCGCGAAGTCTGGTTTAAAAGATTTTGGCATCCCAATGGTTCCTGGCACTGAGCAAGCAGTATCTGATGTAAATGAGGCAAGAAAAATCGCAACTGAAATAGGCTTTCCGGTGTTAATTAAAGCTGCTGCTGGTGGCGGCGGAAAAGGAATGAAAATCGTAGAAGAAGAAGGTGATTTTGATTCGCAGCTTAAGCTTGCAATTGGTGAAGCAAAATCAGCTTTTGGAGATGGTTCGGTTTTTATAGAAAAATACATTGCTTCACCCAGACATATTGAAATACAAGTACTTGCAGACCAGCATGGGAATGTAGTTCATTTATTTGAAAGAGAATGCTCTATACAGCGCAGGCATCAAAAAGTTATTGAAGAAGCACCTTCAGTTGCCATTAGTGCTGAAATAAGAAAATCAATGACTGATGCAGCCATCAAGGTTGCCAAAGCCTGCAATTATGAAGGCGCCGGAACCGTCGAATTTTTATTTGATAATGGGAATTTCTACTTTTTGGAGATGAACACACGACTACAGGTAGAACATCCAGTAACTGAGTTTATTACAGGATTGGATTTGGTTAAAGAACAAATTAAGATTGCCCGTGGAGAGGCATTGTCCTTTAAGCAAACTGATGTAAAAATTAATGGCCATTCCATCGAATTACGTGTTTATGCAGAGGATCCTAAAAACAATTTTTTGCCAGATATTGGAGTGCTTAAAAACTACAAAAGGCCCGGTGGAATTGGAATTAGAATCGACGATGGTTATGATAACGGCCTGGAAATCCCAATTTATTATGACCCAATTATATCAAAACTCATAGTGCATGCAGCCTCTCGCAGCGAGGCAATAATTAGAATGAAAAGAGCCATTAACGAATATAAATTCTCAGGTATTGAAAGTACCTTGTCTTTTGGGAAATTTGTAATGGAATCTGAAGCTTTTAATACCGGGAATTATGATACACATTTTGTACAGAAGTTTTTTAGTCCAGAAAAACTGCTTGAAAATAATGATTATGAGGATATTGCCGCAATATTAATGGCTCACCTCTTTGAAAATTCAAGTCAAGTAATTAAAAACGAAAATAATACAGAAAAACTATCAAAGTGGAGAATGAACCGTAATTCTTAACTTTTCTCACTTCATATTATTTTAATACAATTTAACGTTTTATTAGTTGATAGCTGCTAGCAGGCAAAAATCTAAATTCGTATTTTTGTATAACTTTTAATAAACATTAACTGGCACTTGAGTATAATAATGCTAAAAAAAATATTCCATAGTTTATTATTTATTCTGCTTCTTACCCCCTTGAAGTCTCAGAGTTCTATGCGGCTTGATACAATCAAAGCGGGCAAGACCATTGATGGATATATTGTTCAGGGACTTATTGAGAATGGAGATACCCTTATTCATATACCATTGCGTACCATCACAATTATGCCTCCGTTCAAGTTCAAATCAAGAAGGCAGCAAAGAAGATATACAAGGTTGGTATTGTACGTAAAGAAAGTTTATCCTTATTCTATAATTGTAAGCGATCAATTGTACGAAATTCATGCTCATCTGGATGAATATGAAACAAAAAAAGATAAAAATAAGTACGTTAAACAGAAAGAAGAAGAATTAAAGAATCAATTTGAAGGTCAGTTACGAAAATTAACTTTTACACAAGGAAGAATTCTCATTAAGTTAATTGATCGCGAAACTGGTTATACTACTTTTGAAATAGTAAAAGAATTAAAAGGATCTTTAAATGCTTTCTTCTGGCAATCAATAGCACGACTCTTTGGCTCAAACCTTAAAATGGAATATGATGCCAAGGGCGATGACAGAATGATTGAAGATATTGTAGTTAGAATAGAAAACGGAGAACTTTAACCTATTTTTTAAAGTACTCAGATACTACCAAATCTTTACTTCCACGAGTCCATTTATAAAAACCCTCGCCTGACTTAACGCCAAGTTGTCCGGCAGCAACCATATTTATAAGTAGTGGTGAAGGTGCATATTTTGTATCGCCCAACCCATCATATAATACCTGCATAATCGACAAGCAAACATCAAGTCCAATAAAATCAGCCAGTTGCAACGGACCCATGGGATGTGCCATTCCTAGTTTCATTACAGTATCAATTTCTTCAACCCCGGCAACTCCTTCGTTAAGTGTAATAATTGCTTCATTAATCATTGGCATTAAAATGCGGTTTGCAACAAAGCCTGGATAATCATTTACTGTAACAGGTTTTTTCCCTAATTTGCATGAGGTCTCAATGATTTGCTCTAAAACTTCCTTGCTCGTTTTATAACCCTTAATAATTTCAACCAATTGCATTATTGGAACCGGGTTCATAAAGTGCATACCTATAACTTTATCCGGCCTGTTTGTTTGAGCAGCAACCTTAGTAATTGATATTGAGGAGGTATTAGTGGCCAGGATACACTCCGGTTTACAAACCAAATCTAATTCTTTAAATATCTGAAACTTAATATTTAAATTTTCAGTAGCTGCTTCAACCACCAAATCAGCATTAGATGCCCCTTTTGCAATCGCAGTATCTTTTTCATTTCCGGAAAACGTGGTGATATTCGCTAGAGTAGTCTCTTTATCTTTCTCAGAAATTTTTTCTTTCTGAATCATTCTGTCAAGATTTTTTGTAATGGTCTCAATAGCTTTAACAAGGGCATTTTGATCAACATCAATCAAGGAAACTTTATATCCGTTTTGGGCAAAAACATGTGCGATCCCATTTCCCATGGTCCCAGAACCAATTACTGCAACTTCTTTTATCATGATTTATCGTATTTAATGTTTTTAATCTGTAAATAATGAGTTAATTATGAAAAAAAATATTTAACTTCTTGTTAAACTGCAATAAATTAACCAAAATCCTATAACCATCTACAAGAAATTCTACTCAAATAAAAAAAGGCTAGAGTTGCATTAATTTCTTTACTACATTTTCAGCCCCTTCGGCAATTTGTAAAATATTGGCATCCAGCATATAGCAGGGAGTCGATACAATTTTAAATGCTTCATCAACCACTATTTCGCCATGGGTTGCCTTTTGGTGATTACTTCCCATGTTTTCAATGGCTTGAATAGTTGGCTCATCATTACCAACAGTAACCAGGGCCCCTTGAATTATTTTTGCAATTACAGCCGGTGCAATACACAATGCCCCAATTGGTTTGGTTGCTTTAACCATATCCAAAACAGCCTTTTCCATATTTAAATCAACTTTACAACTGGCACCATCAAATGCCAGGGTTGACAAATTTTTAGCCACTCCAAAACCACCGGGAAAAATAAGTATATCGTATGATGAAGCATCAAAATCCGCCAAATCTTTAATTTTGCCACGTGCAATTCTTGCGGATTCTACAAGAACATTCCTGGTCTCCTTCATTTCTTCCCCTGTAATATGATTAATTACATGATGTTGATTGATGTTTGGTGCAAAAACATCATAGGTCCCACCATTTTTTAATATGGCTAACAATGTCAGGGTAGCTTCATGTATTTCTGCTCCATCATATACACCGCATCCTGATAATACAACAGCAAACTTTTTCATTTTTTGAGATTTTTAAAATTAGCATCTTTTTGGTGTCTTAAAGATACTGATTTTATCATTATAAGACAATATTTGGCTAAATCAGGCAACTTAAATATAGTATGGTTCAATCACCAACCGCAAAATTAATGTACTGAATTAGTGTAATTTGTAAAACAGAACCTTTCTTTATCTAATCTTTTTTGCCTGCTTCATAAATTTTGAAGTGAATATAACCCAAATTGAGCGATTATTCGTTAACACTCATGAGAAAAGTTCTGCTCAATCGATTAAGTAAATGTAAGCGT
>JARGGF010000019.1 GCA_029210905.1 Bacteroidales bacterium
CAAAATGGCAAAAAGCATTGGTTGAAAAACTAACGGAAACTTTCCCCAAAATTCAATTCATTGCTTCAACCCATAGTCCAATTCCTTTGTTGGGTGCTCCTGAAAATACAATAATAATAAATGTGCAACGTGATGAAATAGACGGAATTAAGGCAGAAAAGTTGGATATTGATTTTAGCACTTTAACACCTAATTCAATTTTAAGTTCGCCGATTTTTGGTTTTAAGGATTTAGTTCCATTAAGCAAACCTGACGACAAGTTTGTGAATACTGAAAAGGATTTTAAAAAAATAAAGAAGAAGGAAGAAACACGAAAGCAAATTTCAAAATATTTAAGCCCTGAAAAAACCGATGAATTTTTAAACCTTTTAAATGATGATGGTCAATGAGGAGGGTGAGTAAAGATTATAATAACCCTCCTGCTGAATTGATCAAGTGTACTGAGATAAATGAAAAGGAATTACTTGAATATAAAAAGGTTAATGGAAATTGTTATAAAAAGGCAGGCAAGTATTTAGAAGAATTATATTTAAAGAAATGTGCCTATTGTGAGCAAAAATATTTGGCTAATTCAGATACATGGATTGAACATTACAGACCCAAATCAAAAGAAAATTACTATTGGTTGGCTTATGAATGGAGTAATTTGATTCCAACCTGTACGAAATGCAATAGGAAAAAAAAGGCAAATTTCCCTTTAATTAATGAACCTAAAAGGGTCAAAAACCCGCCATTAAAAAATGGTAAATTAAATCTCAAAAATTGCAGTGCCGATTTTGCTGATTTAATAAATGAACAACCTTTTGTTTTGCATCCTGAAATTGACGAACCCGAAGATTGTTTTGATTTTCAAATAGATGAAAGTAAGAAGGGAGTGAAAATAGTAGGCAAGGATATTTTAGGAAGAGGCAATGAAACAGCAAAACTTTGTGATTTAAACAGAGAAGATTTAAAATTAGACAGGCAAGAAAAGGTTATTGACAAGATACTAGAAATAATTGATTTTTTATTTCATTGCGATCTTAACGGAGATATGAGTAATGATGATTTTGTCCCTTTATTTTCATTTATTTATCAAAAACTTGAATCTGATTCTGAAAATATGGCGCTAGAACATACTTTATTCAGAAAATCAATTCTACCCCTTTCTAAATTTGAAGAAATTGTTTGTCCATATATCAAAAATAATAAGCAGAGAGAAATAATTATCAAAACTTATAAAAAAGTTTGCAAGAATTGAATACTTCATTTGCAACTAATTTTACTAATTAAAAATTTTAAATGAACTCAATTTTATTAGATACTTTACAAGGAAAATCAACCTCCCGTCCACCTGTCTGGTTTATGAGGCAGGCGGGTCGTGTGTTGCCTAACTATTTGGCACTGAAAGAGAAACACTCTTTTTGGGAAATGATGCAGGACAAAGAACTGGCAGCAAAAGTTACCTTGTTACCCATTGATGATTTGGGTGTGGATGCCGCCATTTTGTTTTCCGATATTTTGGTAATTCCTTATGCTATGGGCATGGGGTTGGATTTTACTGATAAAGGTCCGGTGTTTGAAACACCAATCAGAAACATGAATTTACCTTTGGGCAAATTTGTACAGCAACCCGAAAAGCTGGAATACATTTACGATGCCATTGATGAAATTATTAAAACCCGACCGGCGGATATTCCACTGATTGGTTTTTGCGGTGCACCTATGACGGTTTTAACTTTTATGATTGAAGGCCTGGGAAGCAAATCAAATTTTGGAGAGGCAGTTAAATTCTTTTTCAAAGAAAAGGCTGAAACTAAAAAATTGATTGAGCAAGTGACTGAATTGTCTATTCACTACGCATTAAAGCAAATTGAACACGGAGTTGAAGTTTTTCAATTGTTTGATACCAATTCGGGACTAATTCCCAACGATTTATATTTTGAATTGTTTTCGGAATCCATTAAAAAAATCAGTGATGCGGTAAGAGCAACAGGTACACCTTTCATCTTTTTCCCAAAAGGTTTAGGAACGGGCATTTCAGAAATTACCTACGATCTTTGCGATTACCTAAGCGTTGACTGGCAAACACCCATTGAAAAAGCGCGTAAAATGATTGATCCTAAGGTAGGGCTGCAGGGAAATCTTGATCCGAGGATTGTTTTTACTGATAAAGAAACAATAAAAAAAGAACTGAACAAATATCTGGATTTCGGACGTAAAAACCGTAACTGGATATTTAATTTTGGGCATGGTTTTTTACCCGAATCACCTTACGAAAATGCAAAAATAATTGCAGAATGGGTAAAAAAGCAGGAGTGGAGGTAAGCCGGGAAATATAAGTTGAACCCGTTGCCTTCGGCGAAATCGCTTCGCTAAGTTCAGGGTTCGATAATACGACTTACATATTTGCCCCGGATTGCATCCGGGGTTATCGAAAAGTTAAACCACTTCGTGGTTCTTTATTATTGTACATTGATTTTAAATTAATTGTAAAATAATAATCCCGAAGGGATTAAACCATGAATAGCTCTGTAAGAGGCAGATGAAAAATTAAACCAAATCGAAGTTATTTATTATTGTACAGTGATTCTAAATTGATTACAAAATATTAATCCCGAAGGGATTGAACCATGCTCAGCCCTGAACGAAGCTTTTGAAAAGTTACAGGATATCAAGGTTCTTTATTATGGCTATGATTTTAAATTAATTGTAAAATACTAATCCCGAAGGGATTGAACCATGAATAACCCTGCATGAAATGCGGGGTAAATAAACAGAAGTAGAAACAAGAACCCCGATGGGGTTCAACAAATGAAAAGAACATGAGTACTTTCACCCAAATCCTTTACCAAATTGTTTTCTCGACAAAAAATCGGGAAAAAACGTTAAATGAAGAAGGTCAAAAAAGGCTATTCACTTACATTTGGCAATTATTACAAAATAAAAAATGCCATTTATATCGAATCGGCGGTGTGGAAGATCATTTACACATTGTAACTCATATTCATACAAATATCGCACCTGCATTGTTAATTAAAGATATTAAATTAGCAACCTGCGATTTTATCAAACAGGAAAAGTTATTTACACAATTTACTGGCTGGCTGGAAGGTTATGGCGCCTTTACTTATCATATTTCTGCGAAGGATAATTTGATAAATTATGTGAAAAACCAAAAGAAGCATCATAAAAATACTGTTTTTAAAGATGAATACATTTTATTGTTGGAAGAACATAGAATTAAGTTTGAGGAAAAGTATTTATTATGAGAAGCTGAATCAAATGTCAAGATTTTATAACTTGTAAGTCTTTGGTTTTGATAAAGTTAAACCATTTTATGGTTTTGTGAAGATGAGACGATAATTAATTTACAAATGAAAATTACAATCCCGAAGGGATTGAACCATGAATAGCCCCGTATGAAATGCGGGGATAAAAAAACAGAAAGAATACAGAACCCGCAAGGGTTCAATATCAGTAATTTATAAATTGATAATTATGAACATAGACATCATTAAAAAATATAACACCCCCGGTCCGCGATACACCAGCTATCCACCGGCAACATTTTTCCATACCGGGTTTGGTCAGGAACAATATGTTAAACACATTGAAAAGTCGAATGGTGATGAGCCCAAAAACATTTCGTTTTACGTGCACATTCCTTTTTGCTCAAAGCTTTGCTTTTTCTGTGGATGCAATACCAGCATTTTAAGGGGCGATGATGTGGTTAAGCGTTATGTAAATGCGGTAATTAAAGAAATTGAAACCGTATCGTCAATGCTGGATAAGTCTCGGAAAGTCAGTCAAATACACTGGGGAGGTGGAACACCAAATGCCATTTCGCTCAACTATATTGAGCAGATAATGAATGCCTTGAAAAAAGATTTCTCATTTACCGGAAATGCTGAAATTGCGATGGAATGTAACCCTGCGTATCTTGAGTTTAAAGACATTGATCGTCTTAAAGAGATTGGGTTTAACCGGCTGAGCCTTGGCATCCAGGATTTTGATCCAAAAATTCTGAAAAGTGTCAACAGGGATGCATCAAAATACCCGGTGAAAGATTTGGTAGCACACATGAAAAAAATAGGATTTCATGGCGTAAATCTTGATTTGATTTATGGGCTTCCATATCAGACTGTTGATAGTTTTAAAGAGTCGGTACATCAAGCCATTGATATTTCACCAGACAGACTGGTTACTTTCTCCTATGCGCATGTGCCATGGGTTAAAACTGCACAAAAGAAACTCGAAACCTACGGTTTACCTGGGCCTGAAGATAAATTGGCTATGTTTGATGCAGGCCTTGAGATGTTAACTAAAGCGGGTTATCTGTCCATTGGTATGGACCACTATGCCAAACCTGACGATGAGTTATGTATTGCATTGAATAATAGAAAATTACATAGAAATTTCCAGGGTTATGCTACCCGTGAAACTACAGGTCAGGTTTATGGTTTTGGGACTTCTTCAATTAGTCAGTTAAATGGAGCATATATACAAAACACCAAGGTGCTGAATGAATACATGGAAAGAGTTGAGAAAACTGGCTTTGCAGTGGAACGAGGTTATGAATTAAGCCAGGAAGACATCATTAGGCGCGATGTAATTACTGAAATAATGTGCAATGGCTACCTAAGTTTTAAAGAAATAGCCGATCGTTATGCTATCTCTGAGCAAAAAGTGGTTGAAGTGGTCGACTTTAAAGAAGCTGAATTGGTTGACTTTATCGAAGACGATTTAATTGAATACAAAGAAGGTATTTTAAAGCTCAAAGAGCAGGGATTTTTTGTGGTACGGAATATCGCCATGGTTTTTGATCCATTATTGGAAATAAAAGATGCGCAGTATTCAAAAACGGTATAACAAGGCAGAAGGACGAACACTTTTTTAGCATTGCTCGAAAGAAAACTAAAAGGTATGTCTAAAGGAGTTGTAGTTGGCAGTTGCAGTTTCGTTCCCTGATTTTTAATTTTCTTTCGTCATTATGAGTGATAAGATTTAATTTTTAAATCAGCAAAGCCTAATGACAGGAGAAAATTTGCGAACTTTGTTTAATATACTTTTGAACGCTGAATATTGAATATCTATTAACGAATAATGATTTAAGATTTTACGGAAAAGGGTGAAGTATAGAATTGAATGTAGCGTATCAAAACTTCTAATACCAAACCGCTAGTAAAATATTTAAAAAGGATTGGTATTATGCCGATGGATTAGCATAACCTGTGCCGAAAATCGGCATTAAGAAAATTTATTTTCTTTTATATGATAACCAATCGGTATAAAATCGTTATTCAACATTAACTCACGATGTTCGTTGAGAACGCTGTCGCTAAGTTCCTTGTTGGATATTCAAATTGGTGCATCACCATTGATTTAAATGCTCAACCAACAGTTTATCAGATATTTGAGTAAATCTATCATTAGTAGGAGGAACGACGAAATAATCTCTAAAAAAAAAGGTTGCCTCTCCATTGGTGGATCGCAATGAAGTTTATTAATTTTACTGTCTTAACTAAACGAGATTGATTACTAATTTCTAATCGGTTCCAGAGCTTTGTCGAAGGACTAAGTTCTAAGTTCCAATTTCTAATAGACTAATAAACTAATTACTAAACTGATGCAAGAAAAAGACATCATCATTATCGGAGCAGGGCTCACCGGCCTGACCACCGCTCATTACCTGAATAAATCAGGGGCAAACTTTCATGTACTTGAAAAAATGGACAGGCCCGGAGGCGTAATACATTCTGCTACCGAAAATGGGTTTAATTACGAAGAAGGGCCCAATACCGGAGTATTAGGAACTTTAGAAGTAGTAGAATTGTTTGAAGAATTAAAAGATTCTTGTGAGCTTGAAGTTGCTAAGGATGAGGTGAATACGCGCTATATTTTAAAAGAGGGAAAATGGGAAAAATTGCCATCAGGCATCATGGGCGGTATCAAAACCCCGCTTTTTACCTGGAAGGACAAATTCAGGATTCTTGGTGAGCCTTTTCGTAGCCGTGGTAAAAACCCACACGAAACACTTGCCGATTTGGTAAAGCGCCGCATGGGCCAAAGTTTTCTGGATTATGCCATCGATCCATTTATTCTTGGTGTATATTCTGGAGATCCCGAATATCTTGTTCCTAAATATGCCTTACCTAAACTTTATAACCTGGAACAGGATTATGGGAGCTTTATTGGCGGTGCAATAAAAAAAGGATTTCAGAAAAAAGACGAAGAATTAAAAAAGGTTACCCGAAAAGTGTTTTCAGCAAAAGGAGGCCTTTCCTCCCTGACAAATGCTCTGCATCAATCTGCCAAAAAAGAGAACTTTAGTTTTGGTGTAGAAAATATTAAAATACAACAAAAAGATGGACAATATCTCGTTGAGGGTCAGCAAAATCGACAAACTGTTGCGTTTTTGTGCAAGCAGGTGATTACCACAACCGGAGCCTTTGCACTTGAAGAAATGCTGCCGTTTATATCGGCTACAGATATCTCAAAAATTACCAATCTTTATTATGCCAAAGTGATTGAAGTAGTTTTGGGTTTTAATGAATGGAAAGGCAGAAAATTAGATGGATTTGGTGGTTTAATTCCCTTCAAGGAAAATCGTGATGTTCTGGGTTATTTGTTTCTATCCTCTTTTCTTGAAAACAAAGCACCCAAAGATGGGGCACTTTTGACCATTTTTATTGGTGGCGTTAGAAAAGCATATCTTACTGAACTTCCTGATGAAAAAATTAAAGTAATAGTGGAAAAAGAGACACTTGACTTAATGGATTTACCTGAATTTAAGCCAGATATGTTTAAAATTATCAGGTATACAAATGCGATTCCTCAGTATGGAGTCGATAGTGGAGAGCGTTTCGAAACAGTTGAATATTTACAAAAGCAATATCCGGGCTTATTTATTGGCGGTAACTTACGAGGTGGAATTGGAATGGCTGATAGGGTAAAACAGGGTAAGGAATTGGCTGGTGAAGCGTTAAAATAAGATTTATCGTTAACAAAAGTTTGAGTAGTTAGATTTTGTAATCTTTGGTTCAAAAATCTCAGTAAAATATTGAATATGAAACCATTTTCCTTTTTTATTATATGTCTTTTTCTTATTTCAGGATGTTTTAACCAGGCCAAAAATGAAAATGAATCTGAACTCGAAGCTGATACAGGAATAAATCTTTCTAATGAACTCAAAAAAGCTGAAATTGATTCTGATATAGAATTTACTATTGATACATTTGTACAGTTTGGAGAAGGAAAAATTTTTGGAAGTAGCAATAATCAGGGAGAAGAAGATTTATTTTTACACGAGAATAATCTGCCTCAAAACCTGAATGAGATAGCTTTCTTCGTAAAGGTATTCACATCAGCGAATAAGGCTGAAAAGTTTGTTCGTGCAATAAAATTATACGAATCGATCAAAACAGATACGGCTTTAATTAAATTCTACAGGGATGAGGCCGGTTTTATAATCAGTACTATTGACGAAGGAATTCTCAAATCGCATCCTGACATTGTTTACGGAGGAGATGATACTCCTGCTATTGCATGGGCGTGGGTAAAAGATTTTCTTCCTGTTCGAACAGCGTGTTTAAGCAGCGAAAGTAGTAGCGAAGCATATAAATTCCTTCCTGATTTTTCAGAAAAAGCCAAAACAACCAGAGGCACCCTTGATGATCAACTTTTTAACTTGCTTAATTCCTATTACGAAGATTATGACAACACCTGGTTAACTATTGGTTATGGCAATGCTGGTTGCGATTATTGTGGCTACAGTACTTTTGGTAATGAACAAAACTTTCAACTTTTTAAAGAGATTATTGCCGTTGAGAAACAAACAAAATTTTTGGATCCGGAACTAAGTAAATTAGTAGCATCAATGGTGGATTTTGGAGGAACAGCTTTTAGCTCTTCAAAAGCTGATGTTATTGAAGAAATAGATGCATTTCTTGAATTAAAAGACAGTACAAGATTTGATATTTCTGAACTATTGGACGAAAAAGGAAAAATAGCAAATGCAGATAAGGGTTATATTTTTGACGCTACTTTTGAGGATTTTACCATCAACTAAAAATTATAATTCATTTCCAAAATGAACAATTTACACAGCATACTTGTTAAAATTCATGTTTGGTCAAGCGCTTTTTTTACAATTGTTGCTTTGCTTTTGGTTTTCTTTGCTATTAAAGGCTTGATTTTCAGGAATGAGTATAAAAAGTTCAACATCAATCTGGAGTATATCTATATAGGATTGCTTTATTTGGGTTTGGTCTTGGGTATCACACTCTATTTTTTTGTTGATTCAAACGAGGATGTAAGTAAAATCCCAATTGAAGTATTACAAAAAAGGCATAGTACAGCGTTTTGGGCTATTGAGCATTTTAGTGTAATGATTTTTGCACTTTTAATTGCTCAAATAGGGAAGTTGTTTACTTCGAAAGCAATAACCAGTAAAGACAAGTTTAAATATGCGCTATTTTATTATGGTATAGCCACTTGCATTGTACTAGCTTCCATGACAATTTATCTCTATTATAAAATGCACTAAAAATTAATTGAATGCAAAAAACAGCCATTGTTCTGGTTAATTTAGGTACACCCGATGCACCATCAACAAATAAAGTAAGGAAATTTTTAGGTGAGTTTTTAAACGATGCCCGGGTGATTGATTTACCCTGGTTGGCACGTAAAATATTAGTCAACTTAATCATTGTACCATTCAGGGCGCCCAAATCGGCAAAAATGTACCAACAATTATGGACCGAACAAGGATCGCCCATTATTTTTCATGGTAATGACCTGTTGGAAAAATTCAATAAATTGTCAGATGGCTCATGGAAAGCTTTTCTGGCTATGCGATACAGAGTACCATCTTTAAAATCTGTACTAGAACAAGTCCGTCAGGAGCACTATTCCAAATTAATTATTGTACCCTTATTCCCGCAATACGCTTCATCTACCACAGGTTCGGTGGTTGAACAAAGCATGAATATCATTAAAAAATGGCCGGAAATTCCTCATATTGAATTTATTAGTGAATTTTATAACCATCCCGGATTTATCAATGCCTGGATTGAAAAAATAAAACCCTATCAACCTGAAAATTTTGAACATATTATTTTTAGTTTTCATGGTTTACCTGTTAATCAGGTGGAAATGACACATCATGATGAAAGTTGTGAAATCCATAAATGCAAGGAGGAAATCAATCTTTCAAACAGGTTTTGTTATCAGGCACAATGCTATGAAACTACACGGCTTATAGCCCAGAAACTGGGATTGGAAAAAGAAAAATATACGCTCTGTTTTCAATCCCGATTTGGTAAAAGCTGGTTGAATCCCTATGCTGATAAGGTAATTGAGGAGAAAGCAAAAGCTGGTGTTAAAAAGATGCTTGTTTTGCCACTTTCTTTTGTAGCTGATTGCCTGGAAACCAACCTTGAGATTGGTACTGAGTACGCAGAACTGTTTAAAGAGAATGGTGGCGGGCATTATCAGATGGTAGAAAGTTTAAATGCAGAAGATTTTTGGATAAATGCATTAAAATCCATTATTTTAGCAAATAAATACTAATATTTGTTTCTTATCTTCTGTAAATATGAAATCAAAAAAAACAATAAACACGGTAGTTGAAGAAATTATTGCCAATGGAATTGGTTGGGTGGCCGGACTGCTATCTATCGATTTGTTAAAACTATTTTTTATTGAGCGGAAATTTACCAATGCCTGGGGTCTTTTCTCAAAAAAAACAGCTGTTAGTGGTGCCACTTTTAGTTTTATGGAATGGACATTGACAGCCATTATCGGTTTTGCCGTAATGATTATTGTAAATAGCTATATTAGAAAAAAACTTTTCAAAAAAGTTGCTCAAATTGTTAGAAAACCAGAAAGTGCCTCATCTGATATTGGTGAATATCAAGAGGATGCAGTGATTCGTACAGCGGAGTTTGGAGAGGGAGAAAATCTTAAAATAGTTGAATAGGTATACAGAATATTCGACACAGTATACTTTTCCAACAAACTTTTTTATAAAAAAAAAGCCGACATCCCCTGTCGGCTTCTATTACAAATTGGAGCTGATTTATCACAGTTTTTCCAGATCAATAATCACCTTAACCTTAAAAGTATTTCCTGTTGGTTCTCCTTCGTCGTCAGTCTCTTCAACCATTCTTTCTTCCCAGGTTACATTAAATTTTTGTCCAAAATTTTCTTCTTCGTATAAATCATAGGCAACATCTTCGCCTACTTCCTGAAAAAGATAGGTTTTGCCATTAACATCGGTAAATTCAAATTCCATATCTTCAGTAAGTCCGTTGTAGGTTCCGGTAAATTTACTGGGCGCGTTATTTTCTTCGTAAAAAGAATTAGTATTTGCTGCAACAGAAATAAACAGCACTACAATTAATGATAACAATGCTTTCATCATAGTTATAAGAATAAATAATTAAATTCTAAAAAATATAATTCTTGAAAATATCAAGACAAGTAGTTCAATATGAAAAGATTAACATCAGATCGAAGTCTGGAATAACTCCGGCAACTCCCTGCCTTTGTGTTGATAATGTGCAGTAATATTCTTAATTCATGGGCATTGAAATTGTTTTCCAATAAACTGCAAATTACGCATTTTTATTGTACGAAGCGTGTTATTCTGTAAATTTTTTTATTGAATCCTAAAAATCAGATAGTCAGTGAGTAATGTCCTTTTCATGGGAATGATTAATTGCTTCGAAATAATGATTTATTGTTTGAGATTAAGTGTATTTGAAAAAGATTCAATAATTCCGTTGAAATTTTTCCGGGTTTCCCGTCTCCAATTTTAGCACCTTTCACATTTACCACAGGCATTATCAATTTGCTGGTGCTGGAGATAAATACTTCGTCAGCAGCAAAAAGGTCCGTAGGATTGATTTCTGTGGCCTTAAAAGGCATTTGGTGTGATTGAATGATATCAATAACAATACTCCTGGTAATGCCTTTCAGTATGTTTTTAAAAGGGCTTATGATTTGTCCATTTTTTACAATAAAAATATTGCCCCTGGAACACTCAAGTATCTTATTATCATAGTAATATAACACATCTGAAGCTTTTGCCTCCTCCATTTCATTTTGCCAGAATACTGAAGGTAAATAATTAGTTGACTTTGCTTCAGGGAGAAATCGGGCATATTCCTTTAAAATCAGTGAAACTCCCTGGTCGTATAAATAGCTTGGAATTTCCTCAATCTGCACAGGTAAAATAAGCATGCGGGCAGTTTGATTCAATTTTATAGAATTTCCAGGAAGCGCATACATCTTAATAAAATAGTTTAGTTGCTCATTTTTCTGAATGATTTCACTGATGATTTCCTGCAATTGATGGCGTGAATAGTTAACATTCAGGCGCAATAATTTAAGGGTATTAAAAAAACGGTCAAGGTGGCGATCAAGATAAAATGGCAGTCCATTGATAATTCGAAAAAATTCGAAAGCAGCATACCCTCTGCCAATAGCAAGATTATCAGGGTGTATTTTTATCTGAGAGGCCTTTGTAAACCTATTGTTATAAAAACCTGTTTGAAGTAATTTCTCTGTTGCCATATAATTTTACGACTAAAAAAAGGCTGTTGTACAATATTCAACAGCCTTTTCCTTATGATATCTATTTGTCTAATAATCAAATTATTACATTCCCAGCAAATAGGCAAAAATCAAAGGAGCCACAATGGTTGCATCCGATTCAATTACAAATTTTGGTGAATCGATATGCAACTTTCCCCAGGTAATTTTTTCATTGGGTACAGCACCTGAATAGGAGCCATAACTTGTTGTTGAATCGCTAATCTGGCAGAAATACGACCATACCGGCACGCTTTCGAGTTGTAAATCCTGGTGCAACATTGGTACCACACAAATTGGAAAATCCCCGGCAATACCTCCGCCTATCTGGAAAAATCCTACACCGTTTTCACCAGCATTTTTTTGGTACCAATCAGCCAGAAACATCATGTATTCGATGCCGCCTTTCAAAATACCCGGATGTATTAATTCTTCAATACAGTGCGATGCAAAGAAATTTCCGCAGGTGGAATCTTCCCAGCCCGGAACAATTATTGGCAAATTCTTTTCAGCAGCAGCAAGCAACCATGAGTTTTTTGGATCAATCTGATATTCCTTTTCAAGCTGGCCGCTTTTCAAAATTTTATAAAAAAACTCATGTGGGAACAAACGCTCACCTTTATTTTTAGCATCCACCCAGGCATCTACCAGGTGCTTTTCAATGCGTCGCATGGCTTCTTCTTCGGGTATGCAGGTATCTGTTACCCTGTTGAAATGATGGTTTAGTAATTCAACCTCGTCCTGCGGTGATAAATCCCTGTAGTTTGGCACCCTTTTGTAAAATGAGTGAGCTACAAGGTTAAAAACATCCTCTTCAAGGTTTGCTCCGGTGCAGGTAATAATGTTTACTTTATCCTGGCGTATCATTTCTGCAAGGGAAATACCTAATTCAGCTGTGCTCATTGCACCAGCCATGGTTATCATCATCTTGTTTCCCAGTTCGAGTTGTTTTTCATAGGCCTGTGCTGCATCAACAAGTGTTGCAGCATTAAAATGTTTGTAATTTTTAACTATAAAATCCGAAATAGGTCCTTTATTCTTCATCTTTGTTTATTTTTATTATTTATCTAGTTTTGTATGACAGCCTAATTTATTCTTCAGACTTTCTCGATCTTCTTTTCCTTTGCTCCTTATAACCTAGAATTTCAAGCATTTCTCCAACAGTTTGTTCGTTTCTGTATACATAGTCAATGGTATTTCCCATTTCATCGCGGTCAATAATTACATGTTTAGGCGATGGAATCAGGCAGTGCTTAATACCTCCATAACCACTTATTGCATCCTGATAGGCACCTGTATGGAAAAATCCAAGATACAATGGCTCCTTTTCTGATTTTTCAAATCTTGGAAGCATAACTTCCTGGTTTAAATCTTCAGAGTTGTAATAGTCCGAATGGTCGCAGCTAATTCCACCTATATTAACCCTTGCATAATCGTTGTGCCATTTGTTAATGGGCAAAAGGATAAATTTTTCATGGATCGACCAGGCATCAGGAATGGTGTTCATCAAGCTGTTATCGATAATGTACCAAAGTTCTGCATCGTTCTGTTGTTTTTGATCGAGTACTTTAAAAATATTTGCACCACTCTCTCCAACAGTAAATTTGCCAAATTCAGTAAAAATGTTCGGCTCATCCACCTTTGCTTCATTACATGCAGTTTTAATACTTTTTACAATTTCATTAATCATGTATTCGTAATCGTACTCAAAACCCAGATGGTTACGAATTGGCAATCCACCACCCAAATTAATACTATTCAGGCTGGGGCAGATTTTTTTGAGGCTTACATATACATTCAGCGCTTTGTTAAATTCTCCCCAATAATATAAACTGTCTTTTATACCGGCATCAACAAAAAAGTGTAACATTTTTAACTGTACTTTTTCATTGTCCCTGATTTCTGATTTGTAAAAATTTAGAATATCAGTGGATCGAATACCGAGTCTTGATGTATAATATGCAGATTGTGATTCCTCTGAAATTGCCATCCTGATTCCAATCTTAATCTTGCCGGTTCTTAAGTATTTATTGATTTTTTCCAATTCGTCAATGCTGTCGAGAACAATCAGCGAATTGGTAAACCCTTTTTTCTGAAAACGGATGATTTTTCGAATGTATTCAGTTGTTTTGTAGCCATTGTGAATGATATATCTTGATTTACTGATTTCATCCTTAAGGTTAAGCCTTTCAATTAAATCCAAATCAAATGAAGAGGAGGTTTCAAGATGCACATTCTGCTCCAGAGCTGCATTTAACACATGGTGAAAGTGAGAACACTTAGTACAATAGCAAAAATAATATCTGCCCTTATAATCATTAGCCTTTATGGCTTTGTTAAACAAGTTTCTTGCTTTTTTAATTTGAGAACCTATTTTTGGTAGATATATCAATCGCAGGGGGGTGCCATACTTCTTTATTAAATACTTGAGCGATACACCATGAAAGGTTAAGTACCCTTCCTTTAAATCAAATCCCTCCTGTGGAAAATAGAAACTTTGTTCAATTAAGTCGAAATAACTGTTCTTCATAGGGCAAATCTATATTCTAATGTATAATATTGAGCAAATCTATTAACAAATTTAAATATTTATATATTTTTTTTCTGTTTTTCACTTTATCTTAAAACGAAGTAGTATTTCATTCTGGAAAACAGCAAGTTAAAGATACTGCAATTTTATTAATTATTAACAATGTGTCGTATTTTTATAATTTCCGAAGGTATACTCCAGTCAGTTGAATTGTATTACCATTCAAAAAGTAAGTAAATTCATATAAGCTGCTATAATGATCAAACCAAATTTTCCAGGTGTTCTTGTTTACTGCAAGTGTTTTTATTTTTGGTAATGCAATTTTATCCATAAGAGCAGATCTGCCAATATCAACAACTGTTTGATAATGAGACAAGTATATGCTTTTAATCATTGCAGCATTGTATATTGGGTCGAAAGCCATTAGTTGCAGAAATACACTGGCTTTATTCAGATTTCCATAAAATTCATTCAGTTGTACAAATTCACTTTTGGGCCGATTATTATCAAAAAAAATTGAATCTTTTTCGAAGTTATCGAAATTAACAGATGTTTTAGTGAACCTTTTTAACTCATTTTTTTGATAATTTGTTACTAATTTCTTATTTTCATTCACAAATTCTTTAATCAATTTATAAAGAATGTGTGTTGTGTCAGGTTGTGAAAAAAATTGATTAAGATCTTTAATTGTATCCATTGTAGCATAAAGAGAATACCTAAATTCATTTAACCTGGTTTCAAATACGGATTTTTTATCTGTTTTCTGTGCCAGGATAGTAATGGTATTTAAGAATATAGTAATTAAAAGAAGTATTCTGCCTATCCTGGATACAGATTTAAGGATAATTTTTATCATTTATCAAATAGGAGTTTCTGTTTTTTTTACAAAAGTAGAAATATTTGACTAGGATTACATGTATTGGACTGAAAACTTAATTACGGTAATGTTACGGAAAATTTTTCTTTCTGCGCTGAATGGCTGTATTATTGATTGATTGATACTTAAATATTTCTTTAA
>JARGGF010000001.1 GCA_029210905.1 Bacteroidales bacterium
AAACAAAATCTTTAAAAACAAAAATTAATATGCCAAATATTATGGACAGAGACAGTAGGAAACTATGTTTTGAAATCAACTTTCCGAATCCCGACAGTTTAAATGTATCTTTTGTTGAATTTTTTACAACAGTTTTCTGAACTACCCTCTTGTTTGTTTTTTTTATCGTTTTTTGCGGTTTTTTTATTTCTCTTTTACTCATTTTTTTGAGTCTTTAGCTTGCAGATGATTTTTATTTTAGACAGATACAAATATAGTATTTCCGATAGAATGAACAAGCTATTGCTGAAAGGTAATCTATGTAAATAAAAACAAAATAAACAAGGTAAATGGTTGCATCTATAGTAATTTGTCTATTTTTATTTCTCATGTAATCTCTCATATAAATTTTTTAAAATAAAAAATCTGATTCCCCTGCCCATTTTAGCCGAAAAATCAGAATTTTATCCATTTCGATTTTAAAAGTGTTATTGACTATACCTATTAGATATTCTCATTTCGCCCCTTTAAACCTAGCCAGCGCCTCTCTATAAAAATCTATATCTTCCTGTTTATCACCATTTTGTATGGCTTTTTGTAAGGCGATGTCTTCGTGCTTTACGGCTGCGGTGTAATCGCCCAAGTCAAATAAAATGTGGGCATAGGTATCGTTGTAGTAAGAGCTTCCTGGTTTTGAACTTACAGATTTTGCTGACCATACTTTTGCGGATTGCAGGGCCATGCGGTCATTAAAATTTGTATAATTTTCGTAAATAAACCAGCAGGCATTGTTGATATGATCATTGTCTGCCTGATCCATGGCGAAATAAATTCCTGCTTTTTTAATAAAATCATTCCATAAGCTTTGGTTGTTTTTATTTGCCGATGAACTTTTATAGGCGGCAACAAATTGATCTTCATCAACCTGGCCAGGATTATTATTTACCACCGTTTTACCTCCTTTTTTAACCGCTTCCTTACCCAAACTTAAAACATATTGGACATCGCCAGCACCTTCGGTAGAGTGTACAAGTTCTCCGTTAGCATTAAAAAACAATAAGGTAGGATATGCACGTATTTGAACCCTTGAATTAATTGCCGGCCCATTCAGGTTGGCCTCCATGTCAACTTTTAAATTGATGAAATTTTTATTATAAAAATCGCCTACATTCTGTTGTGTAAATATGTTTTTAGAAAGGTAAGTACATGGACCACACCATGTTGTATAACAATCAACAAATAATAATTTACCTTCGGCACTTGCTTTTGAAAGTGCTTCTTTAAATTGAATATCTTTATAAAACTCAATCCCCTGGCCTTTGACTATTAAGGCAAATCCTAAACAAAACATCACTAATATCGACAATTTCTTCATGCTTTTCTTTTTAAAATGAATAATAACTATTGAAGATAGCAATAAAGTTCTGTATCATAAAATGATTATTTATTTAGTTTGGATATATTTTAAATAACCCGATAATCAAATTCCTGAATTTAGCTCATAAAACATAGGATTTAAGTTTGAATATCATTACAACATATATGGCAATGCTACTGATGTTTACTTTAAAATACCAAAGGTCTATTACTTCTAGAATTGAGTACCATTAATGCCCAATATGGTAAAGCTGGAGCAAGTGAAAATTAAGAACTATGATTTGCAAAAAGCATGACTGGGGCTGCGCTTTCTGTTTAATAGAGATGCTCTACAGGAGTTTTGCGCCTTTATAATTATTTAGTTACCCATATCACTAAATTCATTATCTTTGTATCATATCAGGATTATTTATACTGGTTAATTAGATAAAGTTATGGAACTAACAATAAGTATAAAAGAACAAGGAAAACTTGACTTTGTCCTTCGCTTGCTGCAAGAATTTGACTATGTTGAAATTCTTAATATCAAAGATGATGAAGCATCCATCTCAATTGAACACAAAGAACTTCTTCAAAAGCGTCTCGAAAGAATAAATAAGGGCGAAACAACTTTCAAAAGCTGGGATTTGATTAAGAAAAAATATGAAAAAAAAACATTATAAGATTGAACTATCTGATGAGGCCGAAAAGGATTTCGATATATCTTATCAGTACTATAATACTGAAAATGAAAACGTTGCTGATAATTTCTACAAACATATAAACCAAAGTTTTATTCAAATTCAAAAGTTTCCTGCTACTAACCCTAAAGTACATGAAGATGTAAGAAAATTTGTCGTTAAAAAATTTCCATTTGTCATATATTACCTACTAAAAGAACCGATTATTCGGGTAATTGCCATATTTCACACAAGCAGAAATCCTGAAATTTGGCAGGAAAGGACTGTTAACGAAAGTGATTGATTAACAATAATCCATTGATTGCATTTTTGATAACCATAATCTTGTATATAAGGTTCTACAAGTAAAACAATATCGAATTAAAAGCGAATTTTTCCCTAACTTAACAAGCAATCAGCGACAAAAATAACCAGAAAAGGCAGAGCCTTCAGAACAGCAACGATTTAGGCAAAGCCTAACTTGACCAAAGAAGTTCCGATTTAAAGATGATGAAAATAACTTAAAGAATATTAGATACTAATAAACTGCCATTAAGTATTAAATTATGCTTTTTTGAACAAATTAAATATTGCCCTAACATTAAACCTAGATAATTTATATGGCATGGTTGAAAGAAATTCATTACTATTATCAATCCAACGAGCATTACTATTCAACATTCTAGCTTATATTCGATTTATTTTTATTGAAGTGGAAAAAGGTCCGTTCCTTAAAATCTGGATATATTCTGATAAGGAATTAAATGAAAGTGAAAAAGAAATATACTATTCTGTAGCTGGAGAAGTTGTAGGTGATTTCACTGAGTTGAATAATCAAGATGTTGAAGTTCTCTTTTTTGTAGATCAATCTAATTTTGAAAATATTCAAAAATTAACTAACCTTGTATATGCACGGTATGAATAAAAAAAATAAAGTACACTCCTCATTTCACCCTCCCCGGATTCCTCCCAATAAAATCCTTCCAGCTGTTAAAGCTTGTGCCATTGGTTAGTGCATTGTTTTGAAAAAAGTGACAGACGGCAGCGGCCAATCCATCTGTAGCATCAAGTAAATCGGGTATATCTTTAAACTTAAACATGCCACGTAGAATGGAAGCTACCTGTTCTTTTGAGGCGTTTCCATTGCCGGTTATGGCAATTTTTATTTTCCTTGGGGCATATTCAAATATAGGAATGGTCCTGTATAGCGCTGCCGACATGGCCACACCCTGTGCCCTGCCCAGTTTAAGCATAGATTGCACATTTTTTCCAAAAAACGGGGCTTCAATCGCCAGTTCATCAGGGTGGTACTCATCAATTAACTGAAGGGTGCGGCTAAATATTTTCTGCAGTTTCAGGTAATGATCAGTATATTTTCTTAGTTCCAGTACACCCATTGTAATCATCTGAGGTTGTTTGCCTTGTGCCTGTATTAAGCCATAGCCCATTACCGAAGTTCCCGGATCAATCCCTAGTATAATTCTTTCTTTACTCATTCACACTTCACCTTCCTCTTTAAGCTTTTTAAACCTATGCATTATCAATTCTGGTTATTTCAATTATCAACTGCAGAATAAATCATTGGAAATTTATTGTCTTTTTGAAAAACAATATTCATTATTCCAACTACAAAAGTCAGTGTATATTTGAACTTAGTATATTAGTATATTGATTCTTAAAAACCTATTCTTGTAATAAACAAATAAACCAATAAACAACAAAAAAATATCTCCTAACTAAATGTCATTGAATGACTCATGACTGCAACAAAAAATAAAATATTTTCAAAATGCCACATCCGATAAATAAACCTTGAACCCAATCAGGTCCCTTTGTGCTATTATAAATACTTCAAGTACTTCTTCCAAACTTTTTCCTTTTGTCTTTTATCTTTACCTGCTGCACGAAAATACCCAAAATAATAAAAACCAGTCCAAAAATTGTTGTTTTATAAATGGCTTCGCCTAAAAACAAATGTATCCAAAGCAAGGCAAAAAATGGTGATATAAAAACCAGATTGCTTAATTTATCGTTTCGTCCAACCATTTGCAAAGCTTTTAACCATAAAATGAAAGTAAAACCCATTTCAAACAAACCAATATAAAACACTGATAATATGCCCTTTAATGGAGGTATTTTAAATTCGGAAAACATTAAAAGTGCCATTGTGGTAAAAATAAAAGATGAAATAAAACCCATGCACAATTTTAATAATTCCGGACGTTTGTCCTTAACGTTGGCTATCCAATACAAGGCCCAAATAACCGAACTAATGGTAGCAAGGAAAATCCCGAAAGGTTCTTCAATTTTAAAGTCGAAAAAAGCATCGCGCGATGAAATTAAATACACCCCTGAAAAGCTGATAAGAATAGCTACAAAACTTTTTAAATGGAGTTTCTGACCCAAAAAAGGTACAGATAGCAACACCAGCATAATTGGCCAGGTATAATTTAGCGGTTGGGCCAATTGTGCGGGTAAAAGCGTATATGCTTTTAGTAAAACCATGTAATAGGCAAACGGGTTCAAAAACCCATGTAAAAAAGAAAAGAAGTACTGCTTACGCGAAAATTTAAACAGTAATTTTAGCTCTCCTCTAAAATAGAGAAATACCAAAAATAAACACACTGAAATAAACGAGGAATAAAACAGCAACTGAATAAAATCCATGTATTGCAAGGCTATTTTAAAGGCCACGGCCACAGTTGACCAAATTAAAATGGCACTTATTCCATAAATATAAGCTAAATTGGTTTTTTTCACTTTATCGTTTTAAAACAACTTGTTATGTTATAAAATTTTACACCCTTATCCCCAGGATTAAAATATCATCTATCTGTCTTCTGTCCCCTTTCCATTTGTTTATTTTTTCTTGCAACAAAATTTGTTGTTTTTCCAACGTTTCATGGGCAATTTTTTCTAAGAAAAGCTTAAGGTTTTTTGATAAAAACTTTTTCCCGGTTTTCCCACCAAATTGATCGGCATATCCATCGGAAAGCAGGTATATCATGTCACCATTATTTAAGTCAATATTTACACTATTATAATTGTGTTTTGCAGATTGAAGCATGCTTATAGATTGAATATCAGTTCTGAATTGTTCCAGTTTATTAATATTATCAGCAGTCTTTCTTACAAAATACAATGGATGCATGGCTCCTGAATATTCTACCACTTTTTGAATTTTATCTATGATACAAACTGAAATATCCATCCCATCATAGGTGCGTTCTTCAGATTCGGATTTTGTAAGTGCCCCGGCCATCTTTTCCCTCAATTCGTCCAAAATCATGGCAGGGTTTATTTTTATTTTATTAATGCTTGCCCTTTGCACTATATCGTTCAAAAATGAAATGCCTAATACACTTACAAAGGCCCCCGGTACACCATGGCCTGTGCAGTCCGCAACAGCAACTATGGTTTTGCCATCATACTCATCAACCCAATAAAAGTCGCCACTTACAATATCACGGGGTTTAAAGTAGAGGAAGTGATGGTTTAACAACCTGTCAAGCTTAGCCTCAGAGGGTAACAGGGCCGATTGAATTTTACCGGCATATTTTATACTATCACGTAAATCCCTGTTTTGTAATTCAATTTTTTTATTTTGCTTTTCAATTTCTTCTTTTTGCTGCATTATTTTTTTTAGCTGCAATTGGGTAAATTTGGCCCATAAATATTGCGTTTCGAATACAATTAAAAAAGTACACAGCAAACTGATATACTTGGCATATTTAGCATGAAAATTAAAAGCCTCGTTATCCAAATGTTCGGGAAATTGATAGGAAAACAAAAAAACAGTAAGTAAAATAAAGAGGGTGAAAAAAAACATTTCAAATATAAGCATCTGTTTTTTAGACAGATAAAATATACCCCAGACTTTGATTTTCAAATCATCCATGCCCCAAAACTCTTGATCTTGAAAATTAAAATTAGATAAAATTTCAGTTCCGGCAATTAATTTTGCCTAAACAAAACTTAGTAAATAATACTTTGTAAATTCATTTTCAGATATCTATCTTAGCACCAGAATCATATATTAGTTTTACCAATCCGTATTATTATGAAAAAAAAATGGATCTTCATCATTTTACTAGTTTTGCTGGTACTCGTCCAGTTTATCAGAATTGATAAAACCCATCCTGACATAGATAAGAATAAGGATTTTATTAGCCTTACAAATCCTCCTCAGGAAATTGCCAAAATGATAAAAACCAGCTGTTACGATTGTCATTCATACGAAAGCAAGTATCCCTGGTATGCTGAAGTAGCACCTGTTTCGTGGTACCTTAAAAACCATATCAATGAAGCCCGTGAAAGGGTAAATTTCTCTGAATGGGCGGACTATACCAAAGAAAAAGCTGCAAGGAAGCTACATGCCTGCGCCGAGGATGTTGACGAAGAAGAAATGCCATTAAGTTCCTATACCTTTGTACATGGTAAGGCAAGTCTAAATAAAGAACAAATTAAACAGTTAAGCAATTGGTTTGCAGACCAAGCCAAACTGGAAAAGTAAGGGGTATTATCATGTGTCTGCTTTGATTTTTACTATGCCTTTTTTTTTACATTATCATTAATTTTTTATTTCTCTGCTGGAATAAAGTTATTTTTGATGCATGGAAACGGAATACTCAAATATTGTCCTGTTCGATGGTGTTTGCAATCTTTGCAATGGCGGAGTGCAATTTATTATCAAACGCGACAAAAAAAATATTTTTAAATTTGCTGCACTTCAATCTGAATTTGGACAGGCTCAACTTGTTAAATATAAGCTGGATACATCAAGTTTTGATTCTTTTATTCTGATAAAAAATGAAGCTATTTTTCAGAAATCAACCGCAGCTTTAAAAATTGCCAAAGAATTAAAAAGTGGCTGGCAATTTTTTTATGTATTTATTATTATCCCAGCTTTTATTAGGGATTGGCTTTATGACAGAGTTGCCAAAAACCGCTACCGGATGTTTGGGAAAAAAGATTCGTGCATGATTCCAACTCCTGAATTGAAAGCTAAATTTCTTGGGTAAATATCAAATAAAACGTGTTAACTGCAAGTTAAATCTACATAATGATTAATGTCCTCTCCATATTTTTATTATCTTCGCAAGATATCATAAATATTTAATAACTAATCAATTAACATTCAATATTCATTAAAATTAAATTATGAAGACTAAAAATCTTGTTTATTTATTAAGTCTGCTTGCTTTTTTAAGCTTTGGCATCATAGCCTGCAATAGCGGGGAAAAAGAAACTGACGAAAACACTGAAACAACACAAGCTGTAAAACACTTCAGACATATTTTGTTTAGCGAAACAGCTTTTGACGGTATTAATGGCGCACATGAAATAAGTGCCGATCAGGCAAAAAATATCAATAATTACAAATTCACTTACGATGAAAAAAACAGACCTGTAAGCATAGAATTTTGTCGTGATAGCATTCTATTGGATTATTCCTCAACAGGTGCAGCTAAAATTACGTTTGATTATACTGACAGTACTGAAACCCGTCTTTATTTTGATAAGGATAATCAGCCAAAAGTGGTTAATGGTGAAGTATTTAAGTCCGTTTTTAGTACCGATGCCACTGGCATGCGCACTGGTTTAAAGTTCTTTGATAAAGAAGGAAATCAAATTGAAAACCGCAATAAAATAGCCAGCTACACCTGGTCGAAATTACCAGACGGAATGGTTAAAGAAAACCGTTATAACATGGCTGGCGAAGAAGTGGTTATGAACGAGTTTTGTCCTTTCTACGAGCTTCGGTTTACTTATGATGACAGAGGTTTTGTTCAAAGAATGGCCAACTACCAGGCCGATACTTTATATAATTGTACAGCAGAAAACTGCGGCGATATCGGTGTTTCGTATTTTTCTTTTGATATTTCAGACAAAGGAGATTTACAGAAATTTACTGTCTACAATACTGTTGGCCAACTTTCGAATCTTTACTGGGGATGGGCTAAATTTGAAAATAAATTTGATGAAAATGGTTATGTTACCGAAAGAGCTTTTTGGGACCAGGATGACGAGTATTTAGCCGGAAAATCAGTACCTGTGCGCCAGATTAAATATGACGAACACGGAGCAAAAATTGAAGAAGTACTAATGGATGGCGAAAGAAATGTTATTAATGATCCGAATAATGGCATTGCTATTTTTGAATACAAATATGATGAGCAGGGACATCCCACCGATACCATTCGCTACGACAAAGAAAGAGTAGTGATTGCACCTAAAAATACAACTGCAGCAATGTAGTTAATATTAACCTGGTAACTTAAAAGTGGCTGTATTAAAAGAATAACTGAAGACATGAAATTTAAAATGTTAAAGTGGTTCTTTTAAAACGGCCTCTTTCCATTTTGAGAGGCTATTCAAAACAACCAATAACTAACTAATAATGAGATATTTAAAAATATTATTGCTTGCTTTTTTAGTGTTTAATTTTGCCTGCAATTCCGCTGAACCCAAACAAGAAAACACAGAGCAGACAGAAGCACAAAAGCAACCAGAGGTTAAATTAAATCCGGAAGCCAAGCTACTTATGGATTACCTGAACGAGATGGGAGATTATGTTAACAGTCGTGATTTCCCTTCATTAATTAAGGCTTCTGTTGTTTATGAGGAATTAGATAAAAAAAATCTGGTAATTGATATCAGGAAAGAGGAATATTTTAAAAAAGGGCATATTAAAGGCGCTGTAAACGTCCAGTTTAGTGATATCCCAGAATATTTTGAATCAAAAATAAAACCTTTTGAATACGACAGAATTATCATTGCCTGTTATTCAGGGCAATACGCAAGTTATACCACATCCTTGCTCCGCTTAATGGGTTATGGTAATGTGTATGCAATGCGCTGGGGCATGAGTGGTTGGAACAAAGAACTGGCAAAAGATAACTGGTTAAGTGCTATTTCATCAAAATACGAATCAAAACTGGAAACCAAAGAGAATGAAAAACCAAATGTTGGGACTTTTCCCGTTTTGAATACCGGCAAAACCACCGGTGAAGAAGTGTTACAAGTACGCATAAAGCAATTATTTGCAGAAGGAGTTAAAGAAGCTACCATAAATGCCGATGCCGTATTTGAAAATCCTTCGAATTACTTTATCATTAACTATGATAGAAAAGACAAGTATGAAGCAGGCCATGTACCCGGGGCCATTCGTTACAAACCCAAAGGAACATTGGGAATTAAAGATGAAATGGCAACCATTCCATCAGATAAAGATCTTGTGGTGTACTGTGGAACAGGCCATAACTCAGGTTTTGTAAGCGCCTACCTTCAATTATTTGGTTACAAGGCACATACACTTATTTACGGCAACAATAGCTTTATGCATGATAAAATGTTAGCTGAAAAAGAAAAACTTTCGTGGTTGCCTTTTACTGAAGATTTGATTGAAAATTATCCGGTGGTTAAAAACTAATTGTTTATTTCCGGCCTGATTAAAGTATCGGGCTGGAATTTATATTTCAATACCTCATTACCCAGGGGCAAACTATCTTTTACAAACAGATCTTCTGTAATTAATTCGCCTGGAACATCCAAAATGTAGATATTGTTATACCCTATCTGGCTTAAAATGGTCCAGGTTTTAGTTGTTTTAGCCAGGTTTTCGGAATAAAAAACATAATAGACACCAGACTTATTTTGCTCAATATCAGCGTTTTTAAACAATGCAACCGGCTCAATGTTTATAGCGCCATCCAGGTGCTCTGACTCATACTCACCTTTACTCCTTAAATCTATCAATACAAAATTTTCTTTTGAATATTTTTTGTGTTTGTAGTCTTCAACCGATAGAATATGCTTTTGCTCAAGACTTATTTGATGTACGTCCTTTGCACTCAATTCAAAACTATCTTTATCCAATGATTTGATTATTAACAATATCAGTATAATAATCACAGGTGCTATAATTAGAAATAGGCCTTTTTTTAGTTTCATAATAAATATATTTCAAATCGTTCCTTGTAAAGACGCTAAGCTCAAGTTATTGAAGTCATACAATTTCGTTTAGAAAGAATAAAATCTGTGACAATCTGTTCTATCCGCGTTATCTGTGTTCCATTTATTCACAACCCCCATCCAACTTCATCTCCTTCTTCCGTTTAGCTTCCACAAATTTTACTTTCAGACTGTCAGGTAAACTATTTATTTCAGTAAATAATTTCCTGGCTTTAAATCGGGTTTCGAAAAGTGCATTTTCACGGGCAGAGATTCTTTCGCCACTGAAATTGCTGTTCATCACAGTGTTGTACCATTCATTCATACCGCCTTGCATCACAAAATTATTTTTGTAGCCCATTCTGCTGCATAAAGTCCAGGCCTGTGTGGCCAGGATATCACCATTCGAATAAAAAATATTTTTAACTTTGTGCTGATCCAGATAACCACCAAAATCCCTGTGCAACAAATCTTTATAAGGTATATTTATTGAGCCCGGAATATTAAACGCTTTATATTCTTGTGGAGTGCGAAGATCTATAATTAAAACTGAAGAATCTTCATCCACTACATATCGGGCAACCTTATCTACATAAAACATATATTGCTCATCCATAGCCTTTTCCAGCAGTTCATCTGGTTTTAACTGATTGGCTTTATTCTGCTTAAAAGGCACAAAGGCAGTAATAAGGCCAAGTCCTACTAATAATATTGATATTTTTATTCTTGGACTCATATTTTGAATATTATCTATATTCTACGTTAAAATCTAATATCTTATTTCTCACATCTAAAATCTAACTACTCCCATCTAAAATCTCAAGTACTAAAAATCATTCGTAATATCCGGTCTTGGAAATTTCTTTTCAGCTTTTTCGGCCAACCAGAACATAACTACAGCTGCAATAATCAACAGCAATGCAAAAACGCCCGGTGAAAGTCCCATCCACTCATTAATTTTAACAGGCCCTTCATAATAATCTGTGGCAAAAGCCGCAATATAAGGATAGCTTTCAGCAAAAAGGAAGGCACCAAAAAAACCGCCAATCAAAAAGAATATAGCGTCAATTTTGCCTATTGAAAGCGCACAAATTCCGGTTCCGGGACAAAATCCACCCATGATAAAACCCGCTCCCATAATCACGCCCCCAACAATGGCAGCACCTACATAATAATTGTTGACAAACACCAAATCAAGATCAATCATTCCAAAGTAATTCATTAATAATGAACCCACTAAGGCAAATATTGAAGCCGTAAAAAATACCTTAAGCACCGTGGTATCGTAACCATAAAACATCCCTGCAAGTTTCCTGCTCGAGGAAAAACCGGCCTGCTCCAACGCAAAACCAAAGGCAATTCCTATTAAAAAAGCTGCTAATAAGCTCAGCCAAAGTGGAGTATCTGATGATATCAATATAGGTCCCATTATTTTGTATTTATTGATTAACTTAAGGCACTTCAAACTCAAGCGCACTTTAAGTACTCTTAATTATATCCAGTTCTTTCTAAAAAACCATGCAAAAGCATAGGCCGAACCAAAAATGGCCACCATGGTTACAAATCCAGCTGTTGAAAGCACTGCCATTCCAGACAAAGCTGCCCCGCTCGTACATCCACGGGCTAATTGTGCGCCATAAACAAAAAATAGCCCACCCAGGAATGCAAACAATAAGCGCCTACTCGAAGAGATGTTTGGCGACCGCTCAATTTTAAATTTCAAGCGCCCCGAAATGGCCCCGGAAATAAATCCACCCACAAGCAAACCAACTACTTCAAATACCAACCAGCTTTTTAGTGGATTTCGCTCTTTTTCAACATATTGACTGTAGTAAGGTGAGTTTTCGGCATGCTCAGGGCTAATGGCTTTTACTGCCGAAACCATAGCATATTTAACACCTCCGCTAGCCCCCAGCCCCCGTCCGGAAAAATACATCGCAGCCAGCAAAGCTGATCCCAAAATGCATCCGGCAAGGTAGGGATTCATATATGGTTTTTTCTTCATAAGTTACCGTTTATTAAAGCAGCTAAGTTAATAAACCGCTGGCATTTTTTGTGTTATGGGGATGTTAAATTAAAACTGCTAAAATTGTAATTATAAAAATTGACTTATCTGCTCATTTGGGCTTTTATTTCTTCCGGTTTTCTTTTCGAATTATCAATCACATCCATCTTATCCAAAAGATAAATAAAAGTTGCCAATGCTGCACTTCCTGATTGCAGGTTCGTTTTATCAACCGATTCAAAAACATCGTTTGCCGAATGATGATAATCGAAATAATGAACATCCTCGCAAAGCAAATGGCCTAAAATAATTTTATTTTTTTGATAAAGCGGCCAGCTCTCAGCGTATGAATTTGAAAAACGCAGCATATCAATTTGATAAGGTTCTAATAATTTTCTCCATTTAACCTGCTTAGTAAACACCGAACTATCAGCCTGAATACTAAAACCATAAGGGACTCCGATACCGTTATCAACCTCTATTTCAATCAGATGGGTTTGTTTATCATCGGCAATTGAGGCGGCATATTGCACAATTCCAGAATTAAATTGCTCTTCATCAATATAAGGCATAATTCTGATGGTATGTTTTGGCCTGATTTTTAGTTCTTTAAAAATGCGAATTACATCAATAATCTGTGCCACGCCTCCCCCATCGTCATTTGCGCCTTCTGTATTAAACCATGCGTCCAGATGCCCTGTTAACAGAAAAATATCATTAGGATATTTACTCCCTTTGATTTCTCCCACCACATTATTAGTATTAATAAGACCCGGATTATCGCAAAAAACCTCCAAATGAACTTTTAAATCAGGATTTTTTTGCAGGTTAATTTCGAATGAATCAGCAGCTTGCCATGAAAGTGCTACTGCGGGTATTTGTTTTGTATTATCTGCATAACGCATCACTCCTGTATGTGGAACATCGTCATATTTTGTGGTCAGGGATCTGATGATTACTCCAATTGCCCCATATTCTGCTACCAATGAAGAGCCCTGCACCCGTTGCCAAACCATTTTTCCATAATCTCTTCTTTCCTGCATCTTTAGATTGAAAAAAACGATTTTCCCTTTCAATCCCGCTTCACCCAATGAATCTATCTGCGATTTATTGTCAATCATAACAACCTGAGCATCAATTCCTTTTTCAGCGGAAGAAACAGATTGCCCCAGACTAACTGCATTTAAATTGATGTACTTATCATCTCCTAATATTAACTGAACAATTGGTTTTTTAACTTCTTTCCATCCACTTGATATTACGGGAATTAACCAAACTGAATCTGCTCCGTTTTGTATTAAAGTTTCTTTTACCAGTTCAATGGCCTTTTCCAATTCATGTGTGCCAGGGAGCCTTCCCGGAGCTTCTTTACATATTCTCCTGAGCATTTCGTAGGATTTATCTGAATGCTGGGAATTGTTATATATAGATTTGATTACTTTTTCCGGGTTTTTCTGTGCTTTACAAACAGGAAAATATGATCCCAGTATTGAAAGGACAATTAGTATACTAAATTTTCTCATGTTTTTTTTCTCAAAAATAGATAAATATGCAGATAATCTACTGTAGCCATTTAAAAAAATGCTCTTTTAAACCTTGCTTCAAAAAAAGAGGCCGACACATCTGCCGACCTCTCCCAAAATGAAAGTCTGAAAAAAACACAAATCATAGAAAATATGAAGTGCCTTGAGTACTTAGAGTGCCTAAAGTACTTATAAGAGTATGTTTAACTCAATGCTGTTTAGTTAACAAAGCGTATTATTGCAATAAACAAATAAACGAATGCACCAATAAACAATAAAAATTATCCGAATTTCTTTTTAATCTCTTTTACCCAGGTTTTTACTCGTTCATCTGTTAAATCATCCTGATTTTCAGCATCTAACATTAAACCAACGAATTTATTGTTTCTTACGCCTCTGGAATTTTCATAGGTATAGCCTTTTGTTGAAGTTTCACCTATCACTTTAGCGCCTTGCTTTTCAAGTATATTTGTCATAATTCCGATGGCATCACCAAAATTTTCAGGATACCCTTTCTGGTCACCCAGACCAAAAATGGCGAAGGTTTTGCCCTTTAAATTCATGTCTTCAATGGCAGGTACAAATTCATCCCAATAATTAGGCAATTCCCCGTCGAACCAGGTAGGTACTGAAAGTATTAAATTATCATAAGCAAGAAACTGATCTTCAGTCAGTTCCTCTGCATTTAAAGTATCAATTTCCGATTTGCCAAAAGCATCTTTCACCTTTTCGGCTACTTTTGCTGAGTTTTTTGTGTTAAAACTGTAAATTACTGCTGTTTTGTTCATTTGATTCTATTCTCAATTATACCTAAATCACTGAATTATAATTAATTAGCTGATAAAAATCAATCGTTAAGGATCTATTTTAGAGCAGCTCAAAAGGCCCGAAAAAAGCAATTCTTTTCAACTTGATTTCTGTACGCGGGCCATATTAATTTGCATATCAACCTGGGGCTCCACCCCTGGCTTTTATCTATCGCCCTTTCAGGGCTAAATGTTTAAAACTGAGTGTTTCTTTTCTCAATTCTAAATTCTAATATCTAAATTCTAATATCTAACTTCTAATACTGTAACAATTCCGCCGCTGCCTTATATATCCTTTCTTCATCTGGTAGAATGGCTTTTTCCAAAATTCTGTTAAAACCAACAGGTGTAAAAGTAGAACCAACCCTCCTAACAGGTCCATCAAGATATTCAAAGGCTTTTTCGTTAATCATGGAAGCCACTTCGCCTCCAAAACCACCAAATACTTTGTCTTCATGAACAATCAAAGCTTTTCCGGTTTTTTTCAACGATTCAATAATCCCTTCTTCATCCAAAGGTATAAGCGATCTTAAATCAATCACTTCTATACTATAATCAGGGAATTCTTTTTCAAGTTTTTCCGCCACATTAATACACATATGTGTAGTATTTCCGTAGGTAATGATTGTCAGGTCTTTACCTTCTTTTCTTACCCGTAATTTTCCAAAAGGTACTTCAAAATCCTCAGGTACATTTGCTGCTGCAATGGGTGAATTATAAAGCGATTTGGGTTCCATAAAGATGGTTGGCCCTTGTGATCGCATGGCTGTTCTAAGTAAACCTGCGGCATCATCGGCATAGGAAGGATATACCACTCTTATGCCCGGAAAAGTGGTTAATGCACCTTCAATATTCTGTGAATGGTATAAGCCACCGCCAATATAACCTCCTGATGCTAAGCGTACTACTACATTTGGGCTAAATTGTCCCTTTGATCGCCAGTAATCATGAGTAAGTTCAACAAACTGCTCCATAGCAGGCCAAAAATAATCAGCAAATTCAGCCCCTTCCACTACAATCCGTATTTTATCATCAAAACGGCTCATTCCATTGGCGGTTCCCAGTATATAATCCTCAGCAATTGGTCCGTTAAAAACCCGGGTTTCGCCAAACTCCTGTTGCATGCCTTTTGAAACATTAAAAATACCGCCTTTATCCTTATTGGCCATGTCCTGACCCCAAATAAAAGTGTCAGGGTTTTTTCTGAACTCTTCTTTTAAGGTCTGATTTAAAGCTTCAACCAACTTTAGTTTTTCACCAGAACCATCGGGTAAACCATCTTTAAATTTTTTAGGTTCGTAAGCAGGTGGTAATACAAAATCATAAATACTTTCAGGATCCGGATCTGGCGCAGCCAATGCAGTCCTATGCGCCTTTTTTACAATTTCTTTGGTCTCTGCCTCAATGGCCTGCAATTCTTCTTCAGTAAATCGTTTATAGCGCGTCAGTAACCTTCTGAACTTACCAAGCGGATCATATTCTTTAACGTAATTGAGCTCATAATCATCACGATACAATTCATGCCTGTCAGAATTTGAGTGAGAATGAATTCTGATACAATTAGCATGAACAATACAGGGTTTTTGATTTTCAATGACCCATTGCTTAGCCTCTTCCATTGCATTCATTGAATCAAACAAGTCTTTTCCGTTGGTGTGGATAATACGCAGGTTTTTAAGTCCTGTGAAATTATCCGCTACTTTTCGGTTGGCAGTTTGATCTTTTTTAGGCACTGAAATACCATAACCATTGTCCTGAAAAACAAAAATAACGGGCAACTGTTCGTTGGATGCTCCGTTAATTGCCTCATATACATAGCCTTCCGAGACCGACGATTCACCTTGCGAACTGATCGAAACTCCTTTATGATTGTAAACTTTCATGGCACGCCCTACTCCAACTGCGTGCAAAGTATGATTACCAGTTGCCGACGAAACGTTATGGATATTCCATTCAGGCTTTGCAAAATGATTAGACATATGCCTTCCACCTCCAGCAACATCAGTATCTTTTGAAATTCCATTAAATATTATTTCTTCAGGTGTAAGTCCTGCCGATAATGCAGTCATCATGTCCCTGTAATAGGGGAAAAGATGATCTGTGTCCTTGTTAAATACCTGACCAATAGCAAGTTGAATTCCATCGTGACCTGCGTAGGGTGCATGGTACGACCAGCCAATGGCTTGTTTAAGGTAATTCGGAGCGCGGTCATCCAATGCCCTGCCCAGTACCATTAAACGAAACCATTTTTCAAGTGTTTGTTTATCAGTTGTTTTTATCGAATATTTCTTTTTAACTTCCAATTCTTCTGAATTAATTTCTATGTCCTGATTTTCTTCAGCTTTTTGTTTTTTTTCTAATATTGTATTTTCCATGATATTAAAATTTTCAGTACTTTCAATTGATTTTATGCATTTTGGCCAGCCAAGAACTAAATATCTGAATTCTTGTCAAATGCTTCAATATAATCTGCTACTTTACGTAAAAATGCACCACCCAGGGCACCATCAACCACTCGATGGTCATAGGTAAGTGATAAGAACATTTTATGGCGAACTGCAATCACATCTCCGGCCTCAGTTTCAACAACAGCTGGTTTCTTTTCAACGGTTCCTACTGCCATAATAGCTACTTCGGGCTGATTGATAATAGGTGTCCCCATTACATTTTTAAACGACCCAAAATTAGAAACTGAGAAAGTTCCACCAGAAACATCATCAGGACCCAATTTGTTATTGCGTGCTGCGTTTGCCAGTCGGTTTAATTCTTTGGTCATGCCTAAAACATTCAACCTGTCAGCATTTTTTATCACCGGAACTATTAAGTTTCCATTGTCCAGGGCAACCGCAATACCCAGATTTATATTTTTACGTAAAATAATGTTATTGCCATCAACCGATGCATTTACACCAGGAAAATCCTTCAATGCTTTTGCCATTGCTACAAGGAATACGGGCAAGAAACTAATCTTTTCTTTTTCCCTTGCATAGAAAGTGTCTTTAATTTTATTGCGCCACTCAACCACATTGGTTACATCAGCCTCAACCATAGATGTTACGTGGGGAGCAACGTGTTTTGAGGTGACCATTCGCTCAGCTATCATCCGGCGCATACGGCTCATTTCAACTATCTCATCCTCAGCGCCTACTGATACGCTTACTTTATGTATTTGCTGAGTTTGCTGTATTTGTTCTTTTGGCTTTTCAACTTGTTGATTTGAAGATTTTCCGTTTGATCCGCCATTAGATTTTCTATTGTCAATAAACTCAATAATATCATGTTTGGTCACTCTGTTATTTGTGCCACTTCCAGATATAGCTTCAAGTTCTTCAAGGCTTACATTTTCCTGTTGGGCTATACTTTTTACCAATGGTGAATAAAAGCGGCTTCCTTCCTTGTTGGCTTCTTTCAAAGATGAATTTCCATTGTTTGAAACCTTTACTTGTTCAATTTGTGATTCTTCAACTTTTTCTTCCTTTTCTTCATCATCTGCCGATCCTTCAAGTGCAATGTGGGCAATTATTTTACCCACTTCAACCAGGTCGTTTTCGGCAAATAATATTTTATTTATTACACCAGCAACTGGCGATGGAATTTCAGAATCGACCTTATCTGTGGCAATCTCTAAAATAGGATCGTCTTCTTCCACAGTATCGCCTTCTTTTACAAACCATTTGGTAATAGTGGCTTCTTGCACACTTTCACCCAGCTTAGGCATTATTAAATCAAATTTTGACATTATTTTTGTGTATTTAATTTTACTTTCATTTCTATATTTCATTCAGTCAGTTACAAAAAACTAACTAACATGCTCATTTAAAACCGAATAGGGTTTATTTAAATGTTTTTCTTTAGCAACAAATAAGAAGCTTATTTAGAATAAACAAAATAAATAAAAGATTTTCAGACTTCTTTATCTTTTATTGCGCAAAGATAAGGAAAGAATTTTATTTAGACTAGTTCTAAATAGTGAAATTATATAAATTTAACTTATTAGCTTATAGATAAAAATGATATTGATAGGAATGGTGAAATCTTTCAATTTGTTAAAAATGTATAAACCAATTAGGTCAACCAATATGCAAAATTACCTTATTTCTTTGTAACATCCTATTTTTCTATGACTTAACAATTTGTAAGACTCTTATGTTAGAATTTCTTTGCCTTAAGCCCAGGTAAACAAAATAATCCAGTTTTGTTCTAAATAATTTAATTAATATCTTGGCAAACCTGCTGAAAAAGGGGATAAGCTTTTGTTTTGATTCAAATTTCGGACTAATGAAAAAGAAAGTATTTTAATTTGCAGTATAATGGTTAAATGTTAGTGGTTATACGTTATTTGTTAATCCGCTAAAACAATTAACTTATAACAATTAACCAATAACTTCTACAGAACAAATAAGAACACTCTATGAACAACTTGGTTAATAATCAACATGATACAAACAGGAGGAATTTCATAAAATCAATCATTAGGAACTTTTTACTTCTTGGACTTGCTTTTACCAGTATATTCCTGGTTTTCAAAGAAGATGATGGCGAAGAATGTAACTTTGATTTTGTATGCAGATCATGTAAAAAATCAAAAGGCTGTTCGCTCCCTGAAGCAAAAAATTATCGTTCAAATAAATTAAGGGTATAGGTTATGGACGAAAATGTTAAGAGGATCGATCGTCGTGATTTTATCAACAGTGCCCTTCGCATTTCTGTTGGTATTGCAGTAGGAAGCATTGGTGGTGTTTTGCTTGCCAGAACCTCAAAAGACGATATGGTCTGGCAGCTTGATCCGGCTAAATGCGTACAATGTGGAAGGTGTGCAACCAGCTGTGTTTTAACACCTTCGGCAGTAAAATGTGTGCATGTATACAACATGTGTGGTTATTGCGATTTATGTGGTGGCTACTTCAGGCCCGAAGCTAAAAATTTAACCACAGCAGCTGAAAACCAACTTTGTCCAACAGCAGCCATAGAACGAAAATATATCGAAGACCCATTTTTTGAATACCACATTAATGAGGATTTGTGCATTGGATGCGGCAAATGTGTTGAAGGCTGTGGTTCGTTCGGAAACGGTTCCATGCAATTACAGGTTCGCCATGATTTGTGCGTTAACTGCAACCAGTGTGCTATCGCAAGGGATTGTCCTGCTGATGCATTTAGCAGGGTATCAAGAGAAAGCCCTTATATTTTCAAAGGATTTAGTACGGATGAAACTACATAAATTTCAAATAGCAAAATACAATTTCCAATTTTTACTGAAATTGCCAGCAATTAAAATTCAAACTTTATTAGCAACAATGAACAGCAACAAAATAAAAATAATTGTTTTATTTATCCTCCTTGGAATTCAAACTGTTGCTATCTCGGGTCCCCGTTTCCCAATGCCCGAATTTGAGTCGGGGCATACACAGCCACCTACGCTCCAACCTGAACCAAGGTCAGACTTTTTCGAAATTTTTGATGCTTTTGTGCTGATTGCCGCATTGACAGTTATAACCTGGCTCATTCATAAAAAACGCTCAAGAAGAGGTGTTTTTTGGGTTTCAATTTTCTCCCTTCTTTATTTTGGATTTATTCGCGAAGGGTGTATTTGTTCTATTGGGGCTATACAAAATATTACGCTTGCATTGTTCAACCCCTCTTATCAAATACCTGCTACTGTTATCGCTTTTTTTGTTATCCCATTGATTTACACCTTGTTCTATGGAAGAACCTTTTGCGCGGGAGTTTGTCCTTTGGGTGCTATCCAGGATATTTTTGCTTTGCAACCAGTAGATTTAAAAACCTGGGTACAAAAAATCTTAGGCCTTATCCCTTTCATTTATCTGGGACTGGCTATTTTATATGCTGCCACCAGTACTGATTTTATTATTTGCCGGTACGACCCATTTGTGGGTATTTTCAGGCTTGATGCTACCTTCTTTATGTTTAGCATTGGAGCACTTTTTATTATCACCTCAGTTTTTATTGCAAGGCCTTATTGTCGGTTTTTCTGCCCTTATGGTGTTCTTCTTAACTTAATTAGCAGGGTTTCTAAAAAACATGTTGAAATAACGCCCACGCATTGCATTAATTGCAGGTTATGTGAAAATTCTTGTCCATTTGGAGCCATTGAAAAACCAGTTCCGGTTAAAGAGATTGGGAATAAAAATACCGCCTTACGAAAATTCATGACCCTAAGTTTCATTATCCCACTTTTAATATTTATTGGAGGCTGGACCGGATCTCAGTTTCACGAAAACCTGGCCATGGTAAATGCCGATGTAAGACTGGCAAATGAAATATTAACCACTGATTTACAGGATAAAACAATAGAGTTTTCAGAAGAAATAAAAGCTTTCAAAAGCTCCGGTAAAACTGCTGATGAAATTTATGCAAAAGCCAACGAAATTTTAGATGATTTTTACATAGGTGGCTGGATACTAGGTGGATTTATTGGGCTGGTATTCGGAATAACCCTTGCAAGTGTTTCAATATTCAGATACAGAGAAGATTATAAAACAAATAAGGGAGAATGTTTCAGTTGTGCCAGGTGCTTTGATTATTGTCCGGTAAAGGTTGAAAGTTAAATTAATAACTCTGTGCCCCTCCGTGTTTCTCTGTGCAACTCTGTGAAATAACCTATTGCACAGAGGCTCACAGAGTTTTCACAGAGGTACACAGTGAAAATAAAATGAAAATGCAGGAAAATAACCATAAAAAAGTAAACGTCCGGTTATGGAAAAGAATCGTGCTTATCGCAGCTGTTTTTTCCCTCTTAACCGCTTTATTGCTCATTGCCAATTACATACAACTAAATAGGGCAGATCCGGTTAACACTAAAACCATCAATATGCTGGTGGAACGTCTCAATCAAAACCCTGATGATGATGCACTTAGGAATGAAATCAGGGAACTGGATTTATTGGCCCGTAAAGCATATTTTACCAATCAATGGCAAATAAGAACAGGTGCTTATCTTTTATTAATTGGAATAATTGTAGTGGTGGTGGCGCTGCAAATTATAAAATCAGCAAAGGGTATTGAACCTGAGATTCCTGCTGAAAAAGGTCTGGATTTTCTTTCAAATCAGGTAATTACCAGAAAATGGGTATCTATTAGTGGTATTTCTTTGGTTGGAATTGCTCTTCTTTTTGCTTTTTTAACACATAACAAACTGGGTAATGCGATAACACAGGCATCTACCAGTACCCAGACTGACACTATCTCAAGCAAGCTAGCTGTAAACAGTAATAATACTATAGAAACCAGCACAATGGTTTCTGATTCTATGACTACTAGTGAAGTAGCTGAAAATCAAGATACTGCCACAAACGAAAATGATGTAGATACTACAACCAAAGTGTTATCTGAATATCCAACATATAAAGAAATTATACAGAATTTTCCTTGCTTTAGAGGTCCTGGAGGTAATGGAATTGCATATCAGAAAAATGTTCCTACCAGTTGGGATGGCGCTTCAGGTGCAAACATAAAATGGAAGTTTGCAGTTCCGCTTCCTGGTTTTAATTCACCTGTGGTTTGGGAAGACAAAGTATTTATTTCAGGAGCAAATGCAACAACAAGAGAGGTTTATTGTATTGATAGAAATACTGGTAAATTATTATGGAAGGCACCAGTTGTAAATGTACCTGGTTCTCCTGGGACTTCCCCCAAAGTTACAGACGATACCGGACATGCTGCCCCAACTTTGGCTGTTGATGGACGCAGGGTTTATGCGATTTTTTCAAACGGTGATATTATTGCCCTTGATATGGACGGGAACAAAGTCTGGGCCAGGAACCTGGGAACACCATCTAATCATTATGGACATTCATCTTCGCTGATGTTATTTAATAATATGGTTATCATACAATACGACCAAAAAAACTCACCAAAGGTGATGGCTTTATCAACAACTACCGGAAAAACTATCTGGAGTACCGCCCGTGAAGTAAAAATTTCATGGGCATCACCAGTAATTGTATATACTGGCCAACAAACTGAAATCATCTTATCTTCAGATCCTTACGTGGCATCTTACAATCCATGGTCGGGTAAGGAAAACTGGCGCATCGACTGTATTTTTGGTGAGGTAGGCCCTTCAGTGGCTTATGCCGATGGCCTTGTGTTCGCTCAGAATGAGTATGCCAGATTGGTAGCCATTAAAATTGGCGAAAAACCAGAAATTTTGTGGGAGTCTGACGAATATTTATCTGACGTTCCCAGCCCGGTTGCTACTAAAGATTATTTATTTTCAGCAACCAGCTATGGTGTAGTAGTTTGTTACGAAGCCAAAACATGCAAAAAATTATGGGAACAAGAGTTCGGAAATGGTTTCTATTCATCGCCAATGATGGTAGGTGGAAGAATATATCTGTTTGATAGAAAAGGAGTTGCACATATTTTCTCGGCCAGCGGAACTTATAAAAGTCTTGGTGAACCAAAATTGGGTGAAGATGTGGTAAGCACCCCTGCTTTTGCTGATGGGCAATTGTTTATCAGGGGGTCGAAGAATTTATATTGTATTGGAAAATAAAAAGCAGTGCCTTAAGTGCCCTAAAGTTTAAAGTACTTAGAGTTAAAATAGCAACAAAACTTAGCGCCTTTGCGCCTTTGCGAGAAAGAAATGAACGAATCAATCATAAATACCGTTGACCAAATAATAGCTGAAAAAGGGATAACTTCAAATGCGGTTATCCCTATTCTTCAGGCTATCCAGGAAAAATTTAATTATTTGCCCGAAGATGCCCTGAAAAGAGTGTGTGAAAATACAGACATCACTCAATCACAAATTACTGGGATATCAACTTTTTATTCACAATTCAGGCATAAGCCTGTAGGTGAGCATATTATAAAGGTTTGTGTTGGGACTGCCTGTCATGTAAAAGGTGCTTTACAGGTTTACGATTCATTCAAAAGAACGCTAAAACTTAAAGACAAAGAAGATACAGATAAGAACGGACTTTATACCATTGAAAAAGTAGCTTGCCTGGGCTGCTGCACCATTGCCCCTGTGGTTCAGATAGATAACATTACTTATGGCAATGTTGAAACAGAAAAAGTACCTGAAATACTTGACGACTTTATCTTAGCGAAAAATAATACAGAAACAAGTATTGTTAAAACCTACCAAAATAACAGCCTGGTTCAGGGTGAAATAAGGGTAGGCCTGGGCTCCTGCTGTGTGGCAAGCGGAAGTGCCGATGTTAAAAACGAATTAGAGAAAACATTGGCTAACAATAAGATACATGTGGATGTGAAACATGTTGGCTGTGTGGGAGTTTGCAATCAGGTGCCATTGCTGGAAATTCACAAACCCAACATGGAACCTGTCTACTATGCCAAAATTAAGCCCGATGAAGTAAAACAAATTATCCAAACGCATTTTAGGGCAAACCGACTGATTGATCGTCTAAAAAATCAATTCTTTTTGTTTTTCGAAAACATGCTGGTGGAAAACCTTCCGCAAACTGTGAAAAGATATGCTTCAGATCATCGTGATACACCAATTGCAGAATTCCTGAACGGACAGATTTCCATTGCCACCGAACATCGAGGCCAATTAAAACCATCTGATATTGAGGAGTATAAAAAAAAGGGAGGTTTCAATTCATTTCTAAAATGTATTAAAGAATATTCACAGGATCAGTTAATCGAAATCATCCGACAAAGTGGTTTAAAAGGCCGTGGAGGAGGAGGATTCCCTTCAGCAATAAAATGGCAGATGGTTAAAGATGCCAAAGCTGAAAAAAAATACATCATTTGCAATGGTGATGAAGGTGATCCGGGTGCATTTATGGATAGAATGTTGCTTGAATCCTATCCCTATAGAGTAATAGAAGGGATGCTGATTGCGGCTTATGCAGTGGGGGCACAGGAAGGTATTTTCTACATCAGGGCTGAGTATCCACTTGCTGTTCAGCGAATTAATGAAGCTTTAGCAATATGCAGGCAAGAAAATTACCTTGGTAAAAATATTCAGGGAACTGATTTTTCAATCAATTTTAAAATATTCGAAGGTGCGGGTGCCTTTGTTTGTGGTGAAGAAACCGCATTGATTGCTTCTATTGAAGGAAAAAGAGGTTTGCCTTCCATGCGCCCACCCTACCCTGCTGAAAGTGGTTTGTGGGATGGGCCTACTTTAATAAATAATACAGAAACATTGGCGCTGGTTCCATGGATAGTAAGAAACGGCGCAGAAGCCTTCAATCAAATAGGAACTAAAAACAGCACGGGTACTAAAGTTTTTGCACTGGCAGGCAAAGTAAAACGGGGAGGGCTTATAGAAGTACCTATGGGGACAACGATACATCAGGTAATTGAAGAAATAGGTGGTGGCATTGCCAACGATAAACAATTTAAAGCAGTACAAATTGGCGGACCATCAGGAGGTTGTATCCCTGCCTCATTATCAGCCACTCCAATCGACTATGAATCGCTGGAAAAATTAGGAGCCATGATGGGTTCTGGCGGACTCATTGTTTTGGACGAAACAGATTGTATGGTTGATATTGCTAAGTATTTTCTGTCCTTTACCCAGGACCAAAGCTGTGGAAAATGCACTTTCTGCAGAATTGGGACTAAACGTATGCTTGAAATACTTGAAAAAATTACCAGAGGGCAAGGTGTTTTGAAAGATCTGGAAATACTTGAGCAATTAGCCGAAAGCACAAAAAAAGGAAGTATCTGCGGATTGGGAAGAACTGCTCCAAATCCAATTTTATCGACACTCCACTATTTTAGAGAGGAATATTTAGCACATATTAATGGCACTTGCCCTTCAGGAAAATGCACTGAATTAATCACATACAGTATTACAGATGATTGCATCGGCTGTACCATTTGTGCGCAAAAATGCCCCTCGGATGCCATACCACTGAATCCTTATAAAAAGCATGAAATTATTAATGATAAATGCATTAAGTGTGATGTTTGCAGGCAGGTTTGTCCGGAAAAAGCTGTATTAGTAAAATAACCATAACGAAAACTTATATTATGAGTTTTGAAATTGATAATCAGACACTAAGAGATTTAAATATATTTCCAAATAAGAAGAAAGAACAATCCATTTTTGACTTATTCAAACAAACCAAAACAGTAGGTGGGCAAAATACACTTATTCGTTTAATGAAAAATCCGCTGAACAATTTTGAACAACTTTCAGAAAGAGTTGAGGCCATCCGATATTTTCAAGACAATAATATTGCTTTTCATTTTATTGACAGAAACCTTGAATTTATTGAACATTACCTTAACTTAAACATGCCTGTGCTTCGAAAAGGGTGGATTTTTGCCCTATCCGATTGGTTAAGTGATGTTATTTTACCTACAAATGAATATTTTGCAATTAAACGTGGCTTAAAGTTCTTACAGCAATTTTTACTTCAATTAAAGATTTATATTGAGAGTATTCAGCTTACGGAATATCCTGAATATTTTAATAGCGTCATAAATGAATTTAACTTGCTTAATACTAGCGATCTATTTAAATCTTTTTTAGCTCTCTCAGATAAAAAAATCAATCGCTTAAAATCAGTAAATAGCTTTGATAATTTAATACGTAAAAAGTCAAAAGACGATCTTCTAAAATTAATAAGCAAAATATACGAAATTGATTCATTGAGAACTGTTGCTCTGGTATCGAAAGAAAACAATTATTGTCTGCCTGATTATACTCAAAACAACTCTTCATTATTGAATATCGACAACTTATTCCATCCATTTGTTAATGAGCCAATTACTAATAGTTTTTCTTTCAATGAGCAAACAAATATGTGCTTTTTGACAGGTGCAAATATGGCTGGAAAATCAACCTTCTTAAAATCAGTCGGTTTGTGCTGTTACTTGGCACATTTAGGATTTCCTGTACCTGCAAGCAAAATGGAAACCAGCATTTATAGTGGTTTAATTACTGCTATAAATCTATCAGATGATGTTACCAAAGGTTATAGTCATTTTTATTCTGAAGTAAAAAGAGTTAAGAATACAGCAATAAGTATTAAAGAAAAAAAGAAGATCCTGGTTATTTTCGATGAACTGTTTAGAGGAACTAATGTAAAAGACGCCTATGATGCTTCATTAATGATAACTGCAGCATTTGCAAAAATTAAACACTGTGCATTTTTTATTTCGACCCATATAGTGGAAATTGCTGAGGAATTAAAAAATGAAGACAATATCATTTTCAAATATTTTGAATCGGAAGTGGTTAACGAAATCCCCGTCTATAGTTACAAGTTAGCAAATGGAGTTTCTGCAGACAGGCATGGGCTGAGAATAGTTAAAAATGAAAAAATAGTTGAAATACTTGAGGGAATAATTAATGAATAACAAATTTTACTTACCAATAAAGCGGATGCATATTAAGAATGAGATAGTTACAATGACAATTATTGCACGGAGATTCACAGAGTCAACATAGAGGTTCACAAAGTAAAAGCCAAAATTGACTCTATGAATGAAAATTATTGAAACCTAAACAATTAAAGAACGGAATTAAACGATTTATAAATGATTAGCTATATGTTTACTATTGTTAAACAAAATATCTAACACCTAACAACTCTGTGAAACTCTGTGTTTCTCAGTGAAACTCAGTGTAACAGATTGTATACCAATGAAATAGCAATAAAACGAATGATAAAACTCAAAATTAATAATATAGAAACACAGGTTGAAAATGGAACCTCCGTTCTAAAGGCCGCTGAACAAGCAGGTTTTAAAATACCTTCCATGTGCTTTAAAGAAGGTTATTCCAATCACCCTTCATGCATGGTGTGCATGGTAAAGGACAATAAAAATGGTAAGCTTTTCCCTTCCTGTGCCATTGCAGCAACCGAAGGTATGGATATTATTACTGATGATGATGAAGTAAAACAATCAAGAAAGGAAGCACTTGAGCTGTTGCTGAGCGACCATGTGGGTGATTGCGAAGCTCCTTGCCAGCCATCATGTCCGGCCAACATGAATATTCCATTGATGAACCGCCTGATTGCCGAAGGAAAATTTGCCGAATCGCTAAAAGTAGTAAAAGAAGCTATTGCCCTTCCGCTAATTTTGGGCTACATCTGCCCTGCGCCATGCGAAAAGGCTTGTCGTCGCGGACAGATAGATAGCCCCGTTTCTATTTGTATATTAAAGAAATACGTGGCCGTGGAGGATCTCAAAAACGAAACATTTTACCTGCCCGAAAAACAAAAAAAATCAAATAAAAAAGTAGCCATCATCGGTTCAGGTCCGGGCGGATTGTCAGCTGCTTTTTATTTATTAAAACTAGGCCACGATTGTGTTATTTTCGATAAAAATGAAAAAGCCGGAGGAACCCTTCGCTACGAAATTCTTGAAAACCAATTGCCAAACGAGGCTATTGATAAAGAAGTGGAAGTGCTTATAAAATATGGAGCTAAATTTCAATTTAATACCAACATTACCAAAGAAATTTTTGAAAATGAGATAAGAAAAAATTTCGATGCAATTATTTTAGCTACAGGAAATTACGAAGGTTCAGTTATTGAAAATTTTGGTTTTGAAAGTGGTAAATCGGGCATCAATATCAATAAAGATACCTACGAAACCAGTATTCCCGGAATATTTGCCTGTGGAAATATTATCCGTTCCAGGCGAATGGCCATAAACTCTGTGGCGCAGGGTAAAATTGCAGCTGAATCGGCTCATGCATTTTTGAATGGACAAACACCTGAAGCTAAACATCGTATGTTCAACTCAAAATTTGCCAAACTTCTTGAAGAAGAGTTTGAGGAATATTTGAAAGAATCAATACCTGAAAACAGGGTTGAACTAGAAAATGGCAAAATGGGCGATTTTTCAATGGAAGAAGCCATGTTGGAAGCCAAACGCTGCCTGCATTGCGACTGCCGCAAAATTGATAATTGCAAATTGCGCATTTTCTCAGATGAATACAGCGCAGATAGAAAAAAATTCGATTTTGGTGAACGAAAAATCATCAAAAAATATGATCAGCATGAATTAGTAATTTACGAATCGGAAAAATGCATCAGGTGCAATTTATGCGTTGATATCACTATGAAAAACAGTGAGTTAACAGGTTTGTCAAGCATTGGCAGGGGATTCACAGTTGAAATAAATATACCATTTAATCAATTATTGAGTGCCGCATTAACTAAAACAGCCATTGATTGTGTTGAATCGTGCCCGACGGGGGCGTTGGCTTTTAAAAAATAGGACACTGATTTTTAAGATTATTATTATTTAATATGATACAATCAGCCTTTGTGAAAAACTTTGTGAAACATTGTGTTACAATAATAAATTCATAAATAGGAGCACAAAGTCCCTCAAAGGAATCACAAAGTTCCACCATGAAATAAATTAAGAATGAAAAAGATACTTGCACTGTTATTTCTAATCTTTCCTTTAATTTCAAAAGCCCAAAGTTCCACCTGCTGGCCATCCTTTAGGGGTAATTCAGCAATGACTGGCACAACTAACATTAAATTATCCAACTCGCCAGAACTGCTTTGGTCTTTTAAAACAGGTGATGGAATTAAATCATCGCCAATTTATTGCAATAAAAATATATTTATTGGTTCAAACGATGGATTTGTTTATTCGATTTCATCAAAGGGAAAGTTAAACTGGAAATATAAAACAACAGCTTCTATAGAAGCCGCTCCACTTTATCTTAATCATATTCTTTATGTCAGTTCACTTGAAGGTATTTTATATTCCATTGATGCCTTATCCGGCAAATTAAAATGGAAATATGCTACTGAAGGTCAGATTTCAGGCTCTTCAACCTGGGTATTTTCGCCAGATAAAAAAAGTAAATACGTTCTTACTGGCAGCTACGATTATTTTTTGCATGCAGTAGACATGAATACAGGAAAAGCAGTCTGGAAGTATGAAGCTGACAATTACATCAATGGAGCACCCTGTACCAATGGAAAAGTAGCACTTTTTGGTGGCTGCGATGGCTATCTGCATATTGTTGATGTTCAGACAGGTAAGGCAGAAAAACTGGATATTGGAACCTATATAGCTTCTTCTGCGGCAATCAGCGACAGCCTGTGTTTTTTTGGCAATTACGATGGTGATTTTTATTGTGCAGATTTTGCGAACAAAAAAATCATATGGAAACATACAGGATCAGGTCCGTTTTTAGCTTCTCCTGCGGTGTTTGGAAATAAAGTAATTATTGGTTCACAGGACAAAACCATATATTGTTTTAATAAGACAGATGGAAAAGTATTGTGGAAGTTTAAAACCCTGGGTAAAGTCGATGGATCCGCAATAATATCAGGAGATAA
>JARGGF010000200.1 GCA_029210905.1 Bacteroidales bacterium
TATAAGCTTCAACAACATTTGGATTTTCTTTTCGGCAAGGGCCACACCAACTTGCCCAAAAATCAATTAACACCATTTTTCCTTTCAATGATGATAATTTAAATTCTTCACCATTTATTGATGTTTGAATAATTTCAGGTGCTTTGTCACCTACTTTTAAAGTTTGAGCAAACATTGTGCTTGTTAATAAAACAATTAGGACAGTTGCAAATATTTTATTTCTCATAATTTAAATACTAATTAAAATACCAATTTAGGCATATTTGGTGTATTTCTATTATGTTTTGAGAAAAAATTTAATTAAAACAATATTAATGCTTAGCCTGTTTAATTAGCTATGCTGAACACTGCGTGGTTCATAAACTTTAAATTTTTCAAAGTCAATGGGTTAAACAGTTTGTTAAGGAATACTGACAATACAGCCGACTCCTGATATGATTAACGGTATGTAAAACATGAGATAGATGAAGAACGCAATCATGGTAATCGCTAGTTTACCCTCATTAGAGGGCTCTGTAATTTTATACCGAACCGCTGTTAGTAATTGTTTTGCTTCGTAAACTATCAAAACAAAACTGCCAGTCGATCGGCATATACAAAGCCATCATGGAATTCTATTTTACAATATTCCAAGCTGGCTTAGTATAAATAAACGATTACGAAATAGAATTTATTATGTTATCATCTACTATATTTGGTAATGTTACCTTAAGCATTGGGTTTTCAGCCATAGCGCGTTTTATTGCAAAAATAGCCTCATCATTTCGGGCCCAGCTCCTTCGTGAAATGCCATTGTTTACATCCCAAAACAGCATTTGTTTAAGGCGTCTGTCGGCATCATCTGAACCATCGAGCAGCATTCCAAAACCTCCATTGATCACTTCGCCCCAGCCTACCCCACCACCATTATGGATGGAAACCCAAGTAGCACCTCTGAAAGAATCGCCGATTACATTTTGAATGGCCATGTCGGCAGTAAATTGAGAACCATCATAAATATTGGATGTTTCGCGATAGGGTGAGTCTGTGCCTGAAACATCATGATGATCCCGTCCTAAAACGATAGGTGCAGAGATTTTTCCGTCTCTAATCGCTTTATTGAATGCCTCAGCAATTTTTATCCTACCCTCTGCATCGGCATATAAAATTCTGGCCTGAGAACCTACCACCATTTTATTTTTACCAGCCTCGTTTATCCAATGAATATTGTCGTGTAATTGTCCTCTAATTCTTTCAGGAGCAGTTTCCGCAATTTCAGACAAAACTTCAGATGCTATATTATCTGTTGTTTCCAAATCTCCAGGTTTTCCTGATGTGCAAACCCACCTAAATGGACCAAAGCCATAATCAAAAAATAACGGCCCCATAATATCTTGTATATAAGATGGATAGATAAAATCCCCGTCTTCTTTCAAGACCTTCGCTCCCGCCCTTCCTGCTTCCAATAAAAAAGCATTTCCGTAATCCCAAAAATACATTCCCCGGTGTGCTAATTTATTGATTGCAGTAACCTGCCGACGAAGTGACTCCTGAACATGTTTTTTGAATTCATCAGGATTTTCAGCCATCATCTTATTCGATTCTTCAAAGCTCAACCCCACCGGATAATAGCCTCCAGCCCAAGGATTGTGCAAAGAAGTTTGATCAGAGCCCATTTCGACTTTTACTTTTTTTTCGGCCAGCTTTTCCCAAAGTTCTACTACATTTCCCTGATAGGCTAAAGAAACAGCTTCTTTATTTTCTTTTGCAAGCTCAACTCTTTCAAGCAGCTCATCTAAATTTTCGTATACTTCATCTACCCAACCCTGCGAATGTCTTACGCTTGTTGCCTTTGGATTTACTTCAGCAACTATACATATAGCCCCAGCTATAACTGTAGCTTTTGGCTGAGCGCCAGACATACCACCTAAGCCAGAAGTAACAAAAAGTTTTCCACCAAGCGAAGTTTCACCATTATTAAGTATTTTTCTTCCTGCATTTAAAACTGTGATGGTAGTTCCATGTACAATGCCTTGAGGCCCAATGTACATGTAGGAACCTGCCGTCATTTGCCCATACTGTGTAACACCTAAAGCATTAAATCTTTCCCAGTCATCTGGTTTTGAGTAATTAGGTATCATCATACCATTGGTAACCACCACCCTGGGGGCATCTTTATGCGATGGGAAAAGCCCCATGGGGTGACCAGAATACATTACCAGGGTCTGCTCCTCACTCATCTCAGATAAATATTTCATGGTAAGCAGGTATTGTGCCCAATTCTGAAAAACAGCACCATTCCCTCCATAAGTAATCAATTCCTCCGGGTGCTGGGCTACTGCATAATCGAGATTATTCTGTATCATCAGCATAATTGCTGCCGCTTGTTTTGATTTTGCAGGGTATTCTTCAATTGGTCTGGCATACATCTTATAATCAGGTCGAAAACGGTACATATAAATCCGTCCGTAAGTTTTAAGCTCGTTTAAAAATTCTATAGCAAGTACCTTGTGATGTTTTTTATCAAAATATCGAAGTGCATTTTTTACGGCCAGTTTAATTTCTTTAGCACTTAAAATTTCTTTTCGTTTTGGTGCATGGTTTAAATCAGGATTAAGTAGTCTTGGTTCTGGTAAAACATCGGGTATGCCAGAAATTATTTTTTCTTGAAACGAACTATTTGACATCATAAAATAATATTTTAAACAATCAATATATATTATTGATTTATAATTAGTTATACGTTAAAGTCGAGCTTTTTTAATTATAAAAAGCCAACATAAATGCTTTTCTACAAAATTAATAAATTATCCTGGTGTGCGGAATGAGAAATCTCATGAGAGCTGGTTTAATTTCACCAGGTATTAAAAAGTATTACGTAATAAATTAATGTTATTAATAGATCAAAATATTTTATTAAAAAAGGGGCTGTTGAAAATTCCAACGCCCCCCTTTTTATTATGTATATTTTGTTAACTATTCTTCTTCGCTGCCTCCAAGTATGTGTGCATCAACCAAAATACGGCCACAATGTTCACAAACAATAATCTTTTTTCTTGAAGCTACATCCAATTGTTTTTGAGGTGGGATTTTATTGAAACAACCACCGCAAGCATCCCTTTCAACGCTCACAACAGCTAATCCATTTCTTGCATTCGTACGAATTCTTTTATAAGCTTTTATCAAACGTTCTTCAATTACATTCTCAAAATCTTTTGATTTTAAAATTAATTTTTCTTCATCTTTCTGTGTATCAAGAATAATCTCTTCCAGCTCATTGTTTTTTAAGTCCAAATCGCTTTTTTTATCATTCAAAATATCTTTTGAATCTTCGATTATTAATTTTTTATCAGTAAGCTGATCGGTATATTCTTTAATTCTTTTCTCACTCAGCTGAATCTCCAAATTCTGGAACTCAATTTCTTTCGACAATGAATCAAACTCGCGGTTATTTCGAACCTTCATTTGTTGCTCTTCATACTTCTTTATGAGTGTCTGAGACTCTTTAATGGCATTTTTCTTTTCAGTTACCATAGCTTGAAGGGCTTTAGTCTCATCTTCAAAATTTTTAATCCTGGTTTGTAATCCTTCAATTTCATCTTCCAAATCCCGCACTTCCAGGGGCAATTCACCTCTCAGGATGCGTATCTTATCAACCTCTGAATCAACATTTTGAAGTTCAAATAATGCTTTTAATTTTTCTTCAACTGAAATTTCCTTTTTATCTGCCATATTTATTTTGTTTTTGCCAAATTCTAATAATAATTTACCGGATTGGTATTTACTTCCGAAAAATGAAATGCAAAATTAGGGAATTTTTTTGTAAGTATATCATAAAATAATTCTTTTGTATATTGCTCACTTTCAAAATGTCCAACATCTGCAATCACAATTTGATTTTCGGCATCAAAAAACTGATGGTACTTAAAATCTCCAGTTATAAAAATATCCGCTTTTTGGCTGATTGCGTTTTTAAGTAAGAAGCTTCCACTACCTCCACAGAATGCAACTTTTTTGATTTTTTTATTCAATAACCTGGTGTGCCTTATTATTGGAACTTTGAAAACTTTTTTTAGTTCATTTAAAAAAGACGATGATTCAATTTCTTTATTCAGTTCGCCTATCATACCTGCACCAGCCATATAATACTTATTATCAAGAGAATAGATGTCATAGGCAACTTCTTCATATGGATGAGCCATTAAAAGAGCTTTCACTACTTCTGATTTTAGGTGTTCCGGAAAGACGGTTTCAAAACGTATTTCATTTTCGTAGTGGATTTCTCCAACTTCGCCAACAAAAGGATTTGCATTTTTTAGGGCACGAAAGGATCCTTTCCCTGAAATATTGTAGCTGCATGAATCGTAATTGCCAATCATTCCTGCACCGGCATCAAAAATTGCACTGCGCACTTTTTCAGCATGCGCTTCAGGCACAAAAGTTACTAATTTTTTCAGACGGTTGCCCAATGGAGCAAGGATAGAACAATTAACGAGCCCAAGTTTTTCACCAATAATTTTGTTAACCCCATTATAAACATTATCCAGATTTGTATGGGCCGCATAGATGGCAATTTCATTTTTGATTGCCAAAATTACCGTTCTTTCGATATAATTTTTACCTGTGATTTTCTTTAATCCTGAAAAGACAATAGGGTGGTGGCTGATTATTAAATTTGCACCTAACTTAATAGCCTCATTAATAACGTCCTCAGTTGTATCAATAGTTAAAAGAGCAGATTTGAACTGAGTATTTGCATCGCCAATAATCAGGCCTGCATTATCGTAATTTTCCTGAAAAGAGAGTGGCGCATGTTTTTCAATTTCAGAAATAATATCTTTAATTTTCAACACTTTATCCATAAAACTTATAAAAAATGAAACCAAAAATAGGAAGAGCCAGGACTGGAATAAGTGATTAAGGTAAAAAAAGGAAATATTAGCTATAATTCTTCTTTAATTTCAAGTATTCTCTGCCGAAGGTCTTTAAGCACTTTAATAACTTCAAAATTACTGACTGTATCGTCTTTGTTTTCGCGGAGCTTTTGTTTTGCACCCTTGAGTGTCATCCCTCTTTCTTTGACAAGATGATAAATAATATGAAAATTTTCTATGTCGGACTTTGTAAAAAAACGATTGCCCTTTTTGTTTTTTTTTGGTTTGATTACAGGAAATTCTTTTTCCCAATATCTTATTAAAGAGGCATTTACATTAAACATTGCAGCAACTTCACCAATGGTATAAAATAGCTTATCGGGCTGTTTTTCAGAAATTTCCATATAAATTTGTAATTACAAGGCTTTTATTTTTTAGAAAAAGGCAATTTAGTAAATAGTAGACTAAATAAAAAGTTATTGTGCAAAAATGTTTATTCCCCAGGAAATTGGCAAACGCTTGCGGTCAGTATACGAAAATAATTTTCTAGTCAAGACTGACCCCTCCTCTTGAGGAAAAATGGATCATTTTCTCATATTGATCAGAGGCTAAATCAGCAAAAAAGAAATTAACCGGATTTACAGGCTTTTCGTTAATTCTAACCTCATAATGCAGGTGAGGAGACATTGATTTACCAGAATTACCAGCGGTGCCAATATAATCGCTCCGTTCCACTTTTTTCCCAACCGAAACAAGTATTTGATCCAGATGGGCGTATCTGGTTTCGAAACCATATCCATGATCAATAATCACAATATTACCATCACCTCTTTTTTGGCCGGCAAAACTAACAGTTCCATGTGCTGTTGCAAAAACCCTTGTACCATCAGGTACACTGTAATCCATTCCGTTATGATCTGTAGGTGTCTTGTAGAAAGGATCTATTCGCTTTCCAAAGCCATAAACGATTATTTCTAGATTTCTGTTAGCAACCGGCTGAATAGAAGGTATATACATAAGCATTTTGGCTTTAGTATCAAGTACTTTTGCAAAACTTCGGTATTTAGCTTCGTCACCTTGAAGAGCAATTAATACTTTGTCCAGTTCGTCGCTAATGTACTGGGCAATTTCCAGGGGGCGATTACCCTCAAACATTTTCATTACTTTAACAACTTCAGAAACACTATCTTCTTTAATTTCATTTGGATCAGACTCCAGAATTGCCTTATAAATGTTTTCATCCCGTTTTTCAAGATCTCTTAGCACCTTTTCCATCTGCTCATACTTTTGGGTCAAATCAATCATTTCCTTCATAGCTTGTTCATTTTCCCTTCTCATTTTGCGGGTTGCAGGCGGAATAACAACATATGCAGAAACAAAGATGAGCGCAATAGCAATTAATATCCCGGCAACAAATACACCCAAATATTCCCTGAAAAACCTGGCTTTAAAGCTTGTATCCTGCTCGGTAAATTGCAGTGATTCCGGATCAAATTTGTACTTAATTTTAGTCATTATTCTGGATTTGTATTTGTGTAACAGCATTATGATTTAACGTGCAAAATTAAAGAATAATCACGAAGCATGAAAGAAAATTTATTTATTCCGATGTAAATTACAAGTAACTTATTTTCAATTTTTTGCATTTAGAACATTATTTATTTCAACTTTTTTTTAATTTTTTAGCCATAATAATTTGTCAAAATAAATATTAGGCTTATATTTGCACCCGCAATCAAAAACAAGAGATTGTAAAAGGGAGTTTAGCTCAGTTGGTTCAGAGCATCCCGACTTGTAAGTCGGGAGGGTCACAAAAGAGTTCAAAATATTATGGGAGTTTAGCTCAGTTGGTTCAGAGCATCTGCCTTACAAGCAGAGGGTCACTGGTTCGAATCCAGTAATTCCCACAAAGAAAAGGTTGCAGCAAAGTATTTTTGCTGCAACCTTTTCAATTTAATAACTTTTCTTTCTTTTATATGCTTTAGCTTTATAAGCTCCTAATGTAAGGAGGGTAAATTCTGACGAAATAAAAGGGTCAATATTCTCCATAATGCTATTGAGTCAACCTTTTTTTATGGAAACTTTCTACTTCTATATCATTTTTTCGCCTTCGACCGATAAATATTATATTGGGCATACCTCTGGTTTAGACGAAAGGTTACGAAAACACAATTCAAACCACAAAGGGTTTACAGGAAGAGCAGGCGACTGGCAATTTGTTTACACTGAGATCTTTAGCTCCAAAACTGAGGCTTATCAAAGGGAAAGGCAAATAAAGGCCTGGAAAAGCAGGGAAAGGGTTGAAAGTTTAATTGCAAGGAATCAACAGGCTTCAAAATAAATCCATGCTCTGTTGGTTCAGAGCATCCCGACTTGCAAAGTCGGGAGGGTCACTGGTTTTTTATCGAGGGAGAATATAAAATCTGTTTCTTTTGCAGATTATGTTTTCAAACAGTCTCTATTAACCCAAGCTATTATTGCTTATTTATGCTCATCAAATCT
>JARGGF010000201.1 GCA_029210905.1 Bacteroidales bacterium
ATAGGTAATACGTCTTTCACAACTTGAGTGGGGTCTTCTAAGGGAGAATCGATTTCTTGTTCCTCTTCCACACCTGCCAATAAATGCCAGTTCGTAATCGGCACTGCTGGCCATATCTTTAGGTGTAACTATTTTTAATAATTGTGTTAAAATTAGCAATACCAGGAGACCCGTAAATAATTTACTAATACCCAGAACATTAAGCAATATAATTAAGGGCGTTCCAACAATGAGAGTTGCCGTCTTAAGCCAGCCCAACCTTCTGATTTCCTTTATTTTAGAAATAAGATAAAAATCCTGAGTAGATTTAGACAGATTATTAAAATCTTTTCCTGCCATCAGTAAAAGTGCATCACCGGCCCTAATGTCGATATTTGCAATTTGCCCTGTAATATTTTCACCATTTCTGTGCACTGCAAGTACTGTAGCGTCATATTTTCCTCTAAAATTTTCGTACATTAAGCGTTTTCCTATCATGCTCGACTTGTGCGAAATTACAATCTCAATAATTTCTGACTGAGGTCGTTTAGAAAACATCCCAATCGAAGGAATTATGCGGTGTTTATCGGCATTTACCAATTCAGCAATAGCTTCTTTTTGCCCAACAAATAAAAGGACATCGCCTTCCTCAAAAACGAAATCAAGCCCAATTTGTTGGAAAAGCACCCCTTGCCTGAGTACCTCAATTAACATAAAGCCTTCATTTTTAAGAAATTGAGCCTGAGATCTGGATTGACCAATTGCTTCACTGCCTTTTTTTAACTGAAGCTCAAATACGTAATCTCTGGTTGTAGTCGGAATTTCCTGAATCGTTCCTTTTCTTTCAGGTATAAGTTTGGGCGCAATAAAAAGCATGTATAATGCGCCGATAAATATCATAGGAACACCAACATAAGCAAAATCAAAAACCTGTAATGGTTTTAAATCCGGTATGATTTTCTGATCAATAACCAAACCATTAACTATCAGGTTAGTAGAAGTTCCTATCAGTGTGGCACACCCTCCCAGAATAGCAGCATAGGACAGGGGCATCATTAATTTTGAAACATGAACCTTATTTTTTGTACTCCAGGAGTGCACATAAGGAATTAAGATAGCAACAAGCGGTGTATTGTTTAGAAATGCGGATAATGGAGCAACTATAAACATCAGACGCGCCATAAAATGTTTATAGGATTTTGCATGTTTAAACACCTGGTCAAAAAAGATGTCGAGGACAGAAGTTCTCCTAAAAACATCCCCTAATAAAAGGAGCATAATAATTACAGCAATTTGCTCATTAGCAAAGCCTTGTAATATTTCTGTAGGCGAAAGTACTCTAAAAGCCCCCAATATAGCAATTGCAATGACAAAGGTAAAACCAGGTCCCACTACCTCAAAATAGAGGGAAACTAATATAAATGCTAATACAACAAGTACAAGGATACCGTCGAATGTCATTGCAAAAAGTGATTATCAAATAGCCACCAATTAATATAATTGTTGCTCTTTGAGATTGGTTTTTTATAGAAAGTTGCTTTATATAATCATACCTGCTGCCACTGTTTCGTTTGTGCCTTCATCAATCAATACAACACTTCCCGTATTTCTGTTGTTCCTGTAAGAATCGTAGAAAAGTGGTGCTGTTGTTTTGATTGATATTCGGGCTATATCATTCATTTGAATACTTTTATCGCTAAAATCTTTCTCCAATTTATCAATATTCATTTTATATGTGATATCTGTCACCATACATTTTATATCCTTTGATGTATGTTTTAAGCCGTATTTTCCTCTCAATGCCAGTGGCTTTTCATTAAACCAACAAATCATCAAATTTATCTCCTGTGAAATATGAGGGACATTATTTGAGTTAACTATCATATCCCCCCTGCTGATATCAATATCATCTTCAAGAGTGATAGTTACAGATTGAGGTTTTGCAGCAGTTTTAAGAGATGCTTCAAAGAAATCAATGGATTTAATTTTGCTATTCAAACCTGAAGGCAGCACTTTTATTTCTTCACCAACATTGAAAATTCCTCCCTCAATTTTACCAGCATATCCTCTGTAATCATGAAATTCCTTAGATTGAGGCCTTACAACATACTGAACAGGAAACCTTGCATCGAAGTGGTTTTGATCACTCCCTATATACACATTTTCAAGCGTATACATTAAAGTTGCTCCATCGTACCAGGGCATTTTATCAGACCTTTTAACAACATTATCTCCATTAAGAGCACTGATGGGAATAAAATGAATGTCCTGAACATCAAATTTAGGAGCAAAGTCCATAAATTTTTGTTTAATCGCGTCGTATTTTTCTTCGCTATATTCTACCAAATCCATTTTATTGATACAAACTACCACATGGGGAATTTGAAGCAAAGATGCTATGAATGAATGTCTTAATGTCTGTTCGATCACACCATGCCGGGCATCTACCAGTATAATTGCAAGGTTGGCAGTAGAGGCACCAGTCACCATATTTCTGGTGTACTGGATATGACCTGGAGTATCAGCAATAATAAATTTTCTTTTTGGTGTGGCAAAATATCGGTAAGCAACGTCTATTGTTATCCCTTGCTCCCTTTCGGCCCTTAAACCATCAGTAAGCAGTGCAAGGTTTATGTTTTCTTCTCCTTTTCTTTTACTACTTAATTCTATTGCATCCAATTGATCTTCAAAAATAGCTTTACTATCAAATAATAGTCTTCCAATCAATGTACTTTTTCCATCGTCAACACTACCTGCAGTGGTAAAGCGTAAAAGCTCCATATCCAGATATCCGCGTTTTTTTTCTTCTGCCATTTTGTTTTGTTTTGGGTTAGTATTTATTTGATTATTAATCAATTAAATACTGTATTTTTTTTGTACGAATTGAAAATAAATTTCTGAGATTAAAAATATCCTTCTTTTTTCCTGTCTTCCATTGCAGCTTCTGATCGTTTATCATCAGCTCTCCCTCCTCGTTCGGTGGTTCTGGTTGCAGCAATTTCTTCGATAATATCTTCTAAAGAGTTTGCTTTAGAAAGAGTTACACCAGTACAAGTGATATCACCAATAGTCCGGCACCTGACATCCATTTCTATAAGTTTTTCAGTTTCTTTAAGTTGCATAAAAGGAGCTGCAGCCAGCCAGTTGCCATCTCTTTGAAAAACTTTTCTTTTATGGGTAAAATATAAACTTGGTATCGGAATATTGTCCATTAAAATATATTGCCAAACATCCATTTCTGTCCAGTTACTAATTGGGAATACCCTAAAATGTTCACCCATATTTTTTCTTCCATTGTATAAAGACCACAGTTCCGGTCTTTGATTTTTTGGATCCCATTGTCCAAATTCATCCCTGTGAGAAAAGAATCGTTCCTTAGCTCTTGCTTTTTCTTCGTCTCTTCTGCCACCTCCCATAGCAGCATCAAGTTTTAAATCTTCAATCGCATCTAATAGTGTTATTGTTTGCAATACATTTCTGCTCGCGTTAACCCCCTTTTCTTCTACTGCTTTACCCTGATCAATAGAATCCTGCACATACTTAATAATCAGTTCTGTACCTGTTTCTTTTGCCAAATTATCTCTAAAATCAAGAGTTTCCTGAAAGTTATGGCCTGTATCGATATGTAATAAGGGAAAAGGAACTTTAGCCGGATAAAAAGCTTTCCTGGCAAGATGAAACATAACTATAGAATCTTTTCCTCCTGAAAACAATAAGGCGGGTCTTTCAAACTGGGCAGCTACTTCCCTGATAACATGAATTGATTCCGATTCAAGTTCCCTCAGGTGGTTCATTATTACTTTTTCCATATGCAATTGCTTTATTACTTTGACATTAGCCAAAGATTTGTGCAAAATTATTCACTTTGTATTGAAAATTAAATTTTTTTTACGAATTGAGATAAATTCGTTTTATCTTTCTCCTCATTATCGCTGTGCTCATGTAAGCCACATTCTTTTTTAGTATTGTCTTCCCACCACCAACGGCCCCTGCGGATATCCTCACCGGCTTTAATAGCCCTGGTGCAGGGTGCACATCCAATACTAACAAATCCTTTATCGTGCAATGGATTATAAGGAACGGAGTTCATACGAAGGTAATCAACAACCTGCTCAAGGTTCCAGTCTTTAAGCGGATTAAATTTATACAGCTGATAATGATCGTCCCAACTAATCAAAGGTAAATCATTTCGCGCAGCAGATTGCTCTGCTCGCAGACCTGTTATCCAGCACTTCATACCACTAAGGGCTTTGTTTAAAGGAATAACTTTTCGAATGTTGCAACATTCTTTTCTATTCTCAACAGATTCGTAAAAACTGTATGGTCCTTTCTCGCTAACTAACTTTTCAACATGCTCATATTCAGGAAAATAAACTTGAATCTTCTGATTGTATTTTTCATTAGTTTTTTGCAAAACTTTATAAGTTTCTTCAAACAACCTTCCGGTATCTAACGAAAATACTTTAATAGCGATGTTATTTTTAAAAATAAAGTCTGTTATAACTTGATCTTCCTGTCCTAAACTGGTTGAAAAAACTATCTTTCCTCTAAATTCATTTTCCAGAATGTTCAATTGTTCCGGAATACTTTTGTTTTCCAACTTTTTTAGAAGTTCATTTTCCATATTCAATCAATTAAATACACAGAATATACAATATATAATTATTTATTTTACCCGCTTTAACCCTAACATTTTCACCATCCAGTCGGGCAGTGCTTTTGTCCGGTTACGTTTCTTAAGGTCTAGGTTCCATCCTAATTTTTTAATTAATGGAATCCTATGGGCTTCTACAAGTTCGATGAGCGTTCCATCAGGATCTTCAATGTATGCAAAATCACCAGCTGCCTCCCCCATATCAAAAGATTTTCCATTGAGTCCGTTCTTTCTGCTATCTACTGTAAATGGGCATCCGGCTGCCTCGCAATCCTGACGAAATAATTCCATTCCTGCAATATCAAAACACAAATGGATAAAACCAAGATCACCCCAAAGTCTATTTTCAAAAATCTTTTTAGGTTCACGATCCAACACCTGTATAAGTTCAATTTTACTACTGCCGAATAGCTTACTAAAGGCACCTTCCCGAGGTTTTGAATGTGTCAGCAATACCCTTCTGAAGGTATGATTTCCACCTTTTAAACCTGAAAATTCATCAAACTTATCCTGTGCATCATAAATTATTTTATCATAGCCAAAAATGTTTTTATAAAACTGAATTGATTTTGCTATATCACTAACGCCAATTATTACTCCGTCAGCTCCCCCAGTATTAGATTGATTGCTCACAAACCAGTTTTCGTTTTCAACCATTTGGAAAACATTCCCATAGGGATCTTTTACGAAAAAATGCTTTCGTCCATTAGGATCTTCATATATTCTCTTTGAAACCGGTACATTTTTAGTATTAAATGAATGATATGCTTCAGAGATATTTTCTGTTTTAATTTTAACGGCAAAAATACCTAGGTCTCCCAAATTAATATCAAAACCAGGGCCAACTGGAGTTCTACTCTTATATTGCCATATTTCAAATCCGCCCCCACCTTTCATATTCAGTGCCAAAATTGCGTGTCTGTCCTGTGGTTTACCACCTGTATACGGAAGCATCAACTCTGCAGTTCCCTCATCGTCAAAAGCAGCAATATCCATACTAAAATGTTCACGGTACCATTTCCATGCTTCCTGAACATCAGGTATTCCTATTCCTACTTGCTGAATCCCGCTTATTACTTTTTGCATTCTTTTACCAAATTAAAAATTTGTGCGAAAGTACGAAGTTTAATGCTTTATAAAAACTATTTTATAAAAAATAAAGCATTTTTAAACATTCAGGCAGGACGATATTCAGGCTGTATTTGCTTGATAACATATTGTATATCTGTATTTTAAGTTTCATAAATTTCTCTTTCGTAAATAACTGTGCTTTTGTTTTAATTTAATTTCGGCATAATCTAAGATTTCTATTACTTTTGCATCAAATTAATGACAAAAAACTAAGCAAAACTATTTTTTTATCCTTCTTTAAAATTGATAAAAATAGCATGCAAAGTTAAAATGAAAGTAAATCACATATCAAAAACACAAATACATGAGAAATGCAGATATTTTTGAGAATTTGAAAATGAACCATTCAGATCTTGGAAAATACCAGGAAGTGGGTCATGGTTACTACATGTTCCCAAAGCTAGAAGGAGAAATTGCACCAATAATGAAATTCAGGGGAAAGGAAGTACTAAACTGGAGTTTAAATAATTATCTTGGTCTTGCAAATCATCCCGAAGTTAGAAAAGCTGATGCAGATGCTGCTAAAGAATGGGGATTGGCCTATCCTATGGGCGCCAGAATGATGAGTGGCCAGACTAAATATCACGAACAACTGGAAGAAGAACTGGCTGAATTTGTTAGCAAAGAACGCTCCTATCTCTTAAACTACGGTTATCAGGGAATTATCTCTATAATTGATTCTCTTTTGGGAAGAAATGATGTAGCTGTTTATGATTCCGATTCTCATGCCTGTATTCTCGATGGGTTAAGATTACACATGGGTAAACGATTTGTTTTTCAGCACAATAACATGGAAAGTTTTGCCAAACAAATTGAAAGTGCCTCTAAATTGGCAGCTAAAACCGGCGGCGGTATTTTAGTAATTACCGAAGGCGTTTTTGGAATGGAAGGCGATCTTGGTAACCTGAAAGCCATTACCGATTTTAAAGAAAAATACAACTTCAGGCTATTGGTTGACGATGCTCACGGATTTGGCACTATGGGTAAAACAGGTGCAGGAACCGGGGAACATTTCGGGGTACAGGATAAAGTAGACCTTTATTTTGGGACTTTTGCAAAATCAATGGCTGGAATAGGTGCTTTTGTTGCTGGTGAAAAAGCGATAATTGACTATTTACAATACAATATGCGTTCTCAGATTTTTGCAAAATCGCTTCCAATGCCTATGGTTATAGGTTCTTTAAAAAGACTGGAAATTATTAGAAAAAATACTGAGCTTAAAGATAAGTTGTGGGTAATTGTGAATGCCATACAAAAAGGGCTTCGTGACAATGGATTTAATATAGGTAAAACGGAATCACCTGTAACTCCTGTATTTTTTGAAGGTAGCGTTTCACAAGGAACAAACGTTCTGCTTGATTTGAGAGAAAATTATGATATTTTCACCTCAATTGTTGTCTATCCGGTAGTTCCAAAAGGAACGATTATGCTAAGGATTATACCAACATCGGCACATACACTTGAACAAGTTGAGAGAACAGTAAAAGCATTTGCTGAAATTGGCAAAAAATTAAAAGAAGGAGTTTACGACTCTGATGAAATTGTAAATAAATT
>JARGGF010000202.1 GCA_029210905.1 Bacteroidales bacterium
GGTTCATTATACCGTTCCAATAACAATACCTTATTTTCTGATTTATTAATTAGAAAACAAACTGTGCCAATGGTTATCTTTTTTTGGTTCATCTTTTTATGCTTAAAAAAATCCTGAGCCAAAAAAGCACAGGAACTTTTCTTTCATTTAACATAATCGTAATTATCTTAAAATAAACAAGGTTGAAACATTTAAGAAATATAATGCAATGCCTTTTAGTTAAGCTCATTCCTAAAAATTAACAAAGAAGTCTCTGGTCACTGGTCATTTAATGACTAATGACCATTGACTAATGACCAGATTTTAAAAGCACAATTCTTAACTAAACCACATTGAAATATAATGAGGAAATGAGACAGCAACAAAAGAGTGCAAATCCCTATTTCAACCCCTGTTAGTTTCCTGTCCCGGATTGTTATAAATTCATCCGGCTATCTATAGAACAATCGTACTATTTGGTCATGTCTTTTAAATTTCCTTCAGCATCATAACTTAAGTTATAAGATATGCCTCCTTCAAGTGGCTCAATGGTAATTTGTGTAATTAAATCATCCATTTTATTTTCGGAAACCCTTTTGTTTCGCATAAGAAGGTTGACACTTTTACAAACAACCTCATTTACTTTTAATTCATCTTTCACCCTGTTTTTCGAATTTTTCACCAGGTCAACAAGTTTGGAAATATCGTAATCGTTTTTTAGCGAGAAAAGAAAATCAGAAGGACTTTTATTCTCAAGCTGTAATGTGGTATCTGCCTTTTTATCCCAGGCTCCATTCATGTAAAACCATTCTTCTATCTTGTTTTTATTGATATCACGTGAAACTTTTACTAAAATAGTATTGCCCATGATTTCATCATATGAAATCATAATACTTTGATATCCGGCATTTTCAGAAAATTGCTCGTTTAAATCTTTAACAAGATCAGAAAATTGATTATTTGAATCATAGTAAGCCTCACCAACATTATTTCCGCAGGCAAAAAAGCCAACAATCGCACTCATACTAATAACAATGGAAAAAAATTTCATAGGGTTCATGATTTATTGTTTTTATACTAAAATTGATATTTATAAAGGAAGGTATTTAAAAAAAATTTCTATCTGGTAACAAATTTAATTAATTATAGAGTATAGTTCTATCTCAAAACTTTAACAAGTTGTAAAATTAATTTTAAAATAAAAAATAAAAAATATTTTAATCACTTTAGTTTCTTATGAACTGATAAGGATTTTTTACGAAAACATAGAAACTAACATGTCAATATGTCCGGTTCTTGCAAATGTGTCAATGTCAAAATAACCGTAATGCACTAAAGATGGTATCATTATTCGCCTTGCTATCAGGTATATAACATATATTAACAAGTGTCATATTGGCAATGGCATTTCTTTTGTGAAATTTTTAGAGTCAAATAAATTTACTAACTAAAAATGGAGGATTGAACTATGACACTATTAAGATTTACAAGTCCGTATCTACCATCGTTCGACCATTTTTTTGAAAACAATTTAAAGAAACTGATAAAATGAAAATGCCAAAAAAGAATAAGTAAACAGACATAGAGCGCTGTATCAGAGGCCAATAAGTTACATCAAAATGGTTACAGAATTATTGTAAAAATGCAACCACTTCAGGCATTGGAGTTTCAATTTTATCAGTAAAAAAATATAAAACACCTAATTAAAATAACAAATCAATTAACGCCAAATGTCTTGCATTACTAACAATTGGCAATAATTTCAAGTAATGGTGACTACAAAAAATTGCTTCTGATACAGCTTAATTTTTTTTTAAATCCCAATAGTATGTCAGCGAAATTAATTTTTTAAATCAAAAGCTAATTTCACATGTAAAGTAAAGGTATAGAGCTAATTCCGATTATGGAAAACATTAGAAAAAACTTTAATGGAATATAAAGATTACTATAAAATACTTGGCCTTGATAAAAAAGCTTCGCAGGAACAAATAAAAAAAGCTTATAGAAAGCTGGCTGTAAAGTATCATCCCGATAAAAACCGTGATGATAAGCAGGCTGAGGACAAATTTAAGCAGATTAACGAGGCCTACGAAGTTTTAAGGGATCCGGAAAAGCGAAAAAAGTACGATGAACTGGGTGCTAACTGGAACCGATTTCAGGGAGGAGGCTCATCGGGCTATGGTAATCCATTTGGAAAAGGATTTAGTGGTCAGTCTGGGCAATATTATAATTTTGGTGGAGACATTAACGATTTATTTGGTGGCAAATCAGGTGGAAGTGGTTTTTCTGATTTTTTTGAAGCTTTTTTTGGAGGAGGAGGTGATACCAGTTTTTTCCAAAACAGATCAGGTGCCGCAGCAAAAGGCCAAAACCTTGAAGCAGAGGTAGAAATATCGCTTGAGGAAGCTTACAAAGGAACCAGCAGGCTTATTCAACTGGAAAATGAAAAGATCCGCTTCACCACAAAACCAGGGACTTACGATGGACAAATATTAAGAATAAAAGGAAAAGGAGGAAGAGGAAGTGCTTCGCAAGGTGATTTAATGCTGAATATCAAAATTAGTCCACATCCCCGATTTCAGCGTATTCAAAACGATTTGAAAACAAACCTGAATATTGATTTATTTACTGCTGTTCTTGGTGGAGATTCAATTGTTGAAACCTTGGATGGAAAAGTGAAGGTTAAAATTCAGGCAGGTACACAAAATGGTAAAATACTAAGAATCAAGGGTAAAGGGATGCCCGTTTATGAACAAAAAAATAACTACGGCGACTTGTTAATACAAATCAATGTTATGATACCGGAAAATATAAATACTAAACAAAAAGCATTATTTGAGCAGCTAAAAAAGGAATTTTAACTTAAATTACATTAATCATTGCTTAATATGATGGAAATAATAAAATATCCACTAAGTGAAAATGAAATGAATAGGCTTTTTGAAGAAGCTATTTATGACTCAGTCCTTAAATATACTTGCAAAGATTTATTTACAGCTGGTGTTGAAAACGAAGCAGAGCTTGTAATGGCCATAATAAAAAGTATCCAGGTAATCCGCCAGTCTGGTCTTACTCCTCAACATCATTTTAAACACCTCTTTGTTACAAGTATAGAAACCGGCAAAACATTTAATGACTGGCGAATGAGCCGCATGGGCTTTTTGCTCGTATTGATGCATTCCGGGGGCAATAGCGAGTTAGTTAACAGATGGAAAATTAAAATGGCAAGTGCCTATAAATAAAAATTGAAGATGCTCTTTCTTAAAGGTCTGATTTTCCGCCTTTCTTTCCATACCCTTAAAAGGAAAGAGCTTAAAATCAGACCTTTTGATTATGTAGAGAAGGCAAAAGATGGAAACCCTAAAAGCACGTGCCATAAAAAAAAGTGCTGTATTAATCATTATCTGATGCATACCACTCTGCAAAACTGGTGGCAGTTTCGTAAAGTTTAATCCTGAAAAGCTCCACATTCTCCGGCAGTAAAGGTTTTATCCGACCTGCAAAATCAATCACCATATTTTCGCAAGTAGGCTGATAATCAAGCAAATGTATGCGTTCAAACATGGGGCGTACTTGTATAAAACTCTCTGTTGGTGCCTTTTTATTTAAAACTACAGAATGATCGAAAATATCAACAACAAGTGGTTTGACAATTCTTTTTAAATCTCCAAAATCCATCACCATGCCTTCTTTTGTATTTTTTTCATCTTCAATTGGACTGCCAATTACTGTGACGAACAATTTATAGGAATGTCCATGTATGTTCTTGCATAATCCATCGTAATCAAGCAATGCATGAGCCATTTCAAAATTAAATTCCTTTGTTACTCTTACCTTCCCTTTCATGTTTATTAATTTTATGTTGCAAAAAACAACTTTTTTTACTCATTCCAGCAATAATATCACAGCCCACTGATTAAAATGAAATCCTTATGCAGCCTGTTTATATTGTATTAAACTAAATTTTGCCTCCAGTTTATTTTTCAATTTTAGGATACAAAATTAATAATTACTTTTGCTGTTTAGAACTATTCTAAATAAAATTCAATTATTTTTTTGTTTTTCAGGTATGACAGAGGGAAAGAACGCAAGCAAGACATTAATAAGAATGCATTTAATATTCTCAGGTATCTCCTTTTTAATTTTCAGTTTGTTTCTTTTGCTGGCAAGCAAAGAAATTGCCATTGATTATTTTCAGGGTAAAATATTGGCTATTACGCATATAGCTACCTTGTGCTGGTTTACACCTTTCCTTTTTGCTTTACTTTACCAATATTCACCAAAAATATTTTTCCGAAAACTTTATAGTATTACACTCGCAAAAATAAGTTTTTGGTTTCTGGTTGTAGGCAGCTTAATGCTTGTATATGCCTTCTGGATAAACCGCTATGATAAATTACTGACCATTCCATCCCATATTTTATTGTTCCCATTTCTCTTTTTGCTGATTAATGTGATAGTTACTTCAATTAAATCGCCTAAACGCAATATTGAACAGTGGTATTTTATTGCCTCTGTAGTTTGGCTTTTTATTACTGTTATTGTGGGATTTTTACTGGCTATGAATTTTACAAATCCCTTAATTTCTGCCTCGCATCTTGAGTGGTTAATGCTTCATGCAAATATTGGTTTTGTTGGTTGGTTTCTGCTTTTTATTGTTGGTTTATCGATAAAATCAGTTGAAAAAGAACACATAAAAAAAGCAGATAAAAGGTTGTTGCGTTTATGTTTTTTTCTAATAAACTTTGGCCTGGTTTTATATTTCTTTGAAAAAGGTCACAATCAATCACGGTTAATAGACATTCCAACAGCGATATTGATATTAGGAATCATAGGTGTTATAGGAAATATGGCTAAAACAGCATTGGTGCACAATGCCGAAAATTTAAAAAGAATACTTTTCCCATTTTTTGTTTTAATGGTTCCTGTAGTTCTGGCCTTTTATCTGGTATTTACGTCTTCTCTAGAAAGCGGATTAATTACCAAAGCCAGTATAATTTATGGAATGTCCCTACTCCTTGGCTTTGTAGCGTTATGGACTTTCAGCCACCTAAAAGCACTGTATACTTTTATAAATCCAATGTATGACTTTGGAAACAATTCTGAAGTGGATATTAAGGTAAAATCATTTGCAAATATGCTCTCGTTATTCCATCTTTCAAGTTATCTGGTTGCTGTAATTGCATTGTTGATAGGAATTCTAATGGAAGAAGCAGTGATTAACCAAATAGCCTCAGTGTTATTAATTTTTTCCTCAGTAATGTTTAATGTGATGCTTTTTAAAGTCCTCTTTTCAAAAGTTAAAAACTAACCATTCAGCCCCAAACTCCAGCATACTAAAATATTCATAATCTGAATATGCTCGTTCAGTAACGCTTTATGCGCTTTCATCATCTATTCTTTGCCCAGATTTTTACTTCTGTTTTCCTTTGTTGCATAATATTAATATAAATTAAAAATGATTAGCACTATGAAAACAAAAGGACTATTATTAATTGCAATTTTTGCGCTGTTTTCAATAAACAGTATTGCACAGGAAAGCGAAAAAAGATTTGGGGTCGAACTAAACGGTGGTGTTTCATTTGCTACCAGCGATTTAAATGATGCCGATTTAAAAACAGGTTTTGGTTTGGAGGGATTACTGCATTACCGTTTTATGCCCCACACCGGAGTATATGCTGGCTGGGGTTACAACAAATTTTCTGCAGAGAACTCCTTTGCAGGAAATAATGCAGATTTTGAAGAAACTGGCTATGTTTTTGGATTGCAGTTTAAGCATGAATTTGGAGCATCTCCACTGGCATATTATTTAAGGGCAGGAGCACTATACAATCACATTGAAATTGAAAATAACGAAGGTGATATTATTGAAGATACAGGACATGGATTTGGTTTCCAGCTTGCCGGTGGTATTGATATTCCGCTTGGATCAAACTGGAGTCTGACCCCCGGTGTGAAATTCAATTCATTATCAAGAGACCTGGATGCAGGTACAAATACCCTGGATATAAAACTCAATTATCTATCAGTTCGTATCGGGATTTTAAAGAAGTTCTAAAAATGAGCTGCTATATAGGTTATTAAAAGGAACATGGCATGGGCTCCTTCCCATAAAAGCCTGTTCTTTTAATAACCTTTTTTAATCTTTATAATCAAATGTTGTTAAGTTAAGCTCATTGTTCTAATTTAACAAAGTCATTACATTAGAACTTTTCTCATAGCTTGTCCCGAGCATCGGGAACCGAAGGGAGTAAATTGGTTATTAAAGACTGAACTATTGACCGGTGACAAGTGACTAATGACCAGCTTTTTAAAGCACAACTCTTAACTAAAGGAAATTGATTTTTAATCTTTGAAAATTAGCTTCAAAATGATTTAATTATTTTTAACATTGTGACTCTGGAAAACATATTGACATAAAATTATTATCTCCTATCTTTGTCAAGCTTTAAACCTACCAAAACAGCAATAAACATATTTTGGCTTTTTCGGAAAAATGACTAAGCCATAAAACCATCGATTTAAAAAATATAACTGTTTTTTTTGCTATATTTATTAAATCTAACCCGAATAATTCAGGCTAAACTGACATAAATATTAATAGCATGGAATCTTTTGAAATAGCAATGAGTGAAGATGAACCCTTTCTGAATGCAAATGCAAAAACCGGTGAAATTAATTTTGGAGGCCGTATCCTTACCTATCTCGAAGTGCTAACAGATCAGTATTATGCACCTTTTGCCAGCTGGTTGAAAGAGTTCAGTTCAAAAGGTATAAGTAACAAGCTAACCATCAACTTAAGTCTTGATTACTTTAATACTGCTGCTGAAAAAGTATTAGTTTACCCGATACTAAAATTAATTGAAGAATATCAGCCAAAGTACAGTCAGGTAACTGTAAACTGGTACTACCCTTCGTATGATGATGATATGCTTGATGCCGGACAGGTTTTTGAATCGCTTACAGAACTTACATTTAATTACATTGGGTGGAGATCCCATATTACGCACGTTATGTAATATTTTTTAAATAGCTCCTTTTTGTTTAATTTAAGGCTATCAAAGAATTAAACAAACAAGAAAGGAGCTAATAATGAATTTAGAACAAAGCCTAAACGCATCAATCAACGAATTTAAGCAAAATATGTTAGATTTTTGTAAAAAAAACGATTATGATGATCTTAACCCTGAACTGGCAAGCAAGTTTATTTCTTATGTTAAACTCCAAGTCCAGTTAATAGGACAAAAAAGTATCCAATCCTATTTCGAATCTTTTGATACCCAAGCCCCTAAGATCGTATCTGATGGGAAAAGTTTTTTGCGCAAATTTAAAAGC
>JARGGF010000203.1 GCA_029210905.1 Bacteroidales bacterium
CTTATTAACACTTTATTTAATGGCCGGTGTATATTATTTGTTTAAATTCAAGAAATTAGGCTGGCTGCAATTTTCCGTACCCATTGTTGTTGTTGTCCTGTTTTTCAGTACATTCAGCACCACTTCTGATCAAATAAAAGAACATCAGAAAATATTCCGAGCAAATTTAAGAGGAAATGTCACTGCAGGAATGACACCAGATTGGGTAAACTATATAAACATGTGTAAGTGGGCTGCAGAAAACGTTCCGGAAGGAAAAACAATTGCATGCCGCAAACCAAGCATAGCCTTTATATATACCGGTCGCAGGTTTCATGGCATTTATAAAGTTGAAACCAATGATCCGGATAGCCTGATTAACGATTTATACAAATATAACGTGGAATATGTTATTATGGCCAGTTTGAGAAAGGTAGAAGCTAAAAAAACAGAATTTACCATAAATACCATTCAGCGCTATCTATATTTCATACAACAAAAATATCCTCAAAAAATAAAACTGCTAAATCAGATTGGCAACGACGAACCAGCCTATCTATTTAAAATAGAATAACTTATGGGTTACTTTAATAACAATAAATTCTTATTTAAATTAGCACTTATTGCATTTTTTTTAGTGAGTAATTATTTAGTTTATGCTCAGGAACAAAAAGGTTATTTTAATAATCAAACACCTGCTTACAACGAAATTATTCAAACCTACCAGGAACTTGATAAAAAAAATGAAAATGCCACTTTAATTGAAATTGGTGAAACAGATATTGGCAAACCGCTTCATTTATTTATTATCAGCAACGACGGAGATTTTGATCCAATATCCATACATAAAAAAGATAGGCGTATCATATTTATTAACAACGGAATACACCCGGGAGAATCGTGTGGTATTGATGCTTCTATTCAATTTGTAAGTGATTTGCTCTCGGGCAAGCTGAAAAGTAACGAAATTCTTAAAAATACAGTATTTTGTATAGTTCCAGTATATAATATAGGTGGCTGCCTGAACAGAAACAGTACCAGCAGACAAAATCAAAATGGCCCGGAATTGCATGGTTACAGGGGAAATGCTAAAAACCTGGACTTGAACCGCGATTTTATAAAATGCGACAGCAAAAATGCTAAAAGCCTGGTTGGTGCATTCCATCAATGGAACCCTGATGTTTATATTGACACGCACTCTTCAAATGGTGCTGATTATCAATATATTATTACACTTGTCACGAACCAGCCAGATAAAATGAATCCTTCTTTAGCATCTTTTATGAACAAAAATATGTTGCCTTTTATTTATGGATTCATGAACAAGGCAAATTACGAAATGACGCCTTATGTTGAATCTATGAACTGGAACAACCCTCCGGATAGTGGAATTGTTGCCTTCTTCGACAATTCGAGGTATGCCATAGGCTTTGCCGGTCTTTTTAACACTTTTGCATTTTTTACTGAAACTCATATGTTAAAGCCCTACAAAGAACGTGTATTATCCACCTATCAGTTTATTTTAGGAATGAGTGAATTTGTTGCCAAAGAAGATGCACAAATAAAAAAAGTAAGAAAAAAGGCCAACGATGACACTGAAAAACAATCTGTTTTTGCACTTAAATGGTCTTTGGATTTGAGTAAAAAAAGCAAGCTGAATTTTAAAGGATACGCAGCCAAAACCAAAAAAAGCGAAGTTACAGGATTACCTCGCCTGTATTATGACCGAAACGAACCTTTCGAAAAGCATGTTGATTATTATCCACATTTTAAAATAGATAAAGAAATAAACAAACCTGCATATTACATTATACCTCAAGCATATACAGATGTAATTGAACGCTTAAGTTTAAATAATATTTTATACACAAAGCTGGAAAAGGACACTTCAATAGAAGTAGAATGCTACTACATTCAGGGCTTTAAAACCCGTGAAGCATACGAAAATCATTACATGCATTATAATGTTGAATTAAAACCTGAAAATCAAAAAGTCCGGTTTTATAAGGGAGATTTTGTTGTAAAAACAAATCAGTCAGGCAATAAATACATTATTGAAGTACTAGAACCTGAATCGGATGACTCATTTTTTGCCTGGAATTTTTTTGATGGCTGTCTGCAAAAAAAGGAATGGTTTTCGCCTTATATTTTTGAAGAAACAGCAAAAAAAATCATAGAATCGCAACCTGAAATCAAAAAAGCCCTTGCAGAAGCCATTCGGCAAAATCCTGAAATGGCAAAAAACGACTATGCCCAACTGGCATTTATTTATGAAAAGGGCATCAAATATAATGAAATGTACAACCGCTATCCTGTTTTCAGGTTAAATAAAAAAATATTGCTCCCTACAAAATAAGAGGTTTATTTCTCTGACTTGTATTTAAATAACACCAAATCGTGCCCCATTTTTTCCTTTTTGGTTTTCATATAAAATTCGTTGTGCACGTTGGGCTCAATTTCCAGTGGCACACTCTCGACAATTTGCAGTCCGTAGCCTTCAAGTCCGACTCTTTTTATTGGGTTATTGGTCATTAATCTTATTTTTCTAACACCTAACTCTCTGATTATTTGAGCACCAACCCCATAATCGCGTTCATCTTCTTCAAAACCCAGTTCTCTATTTGCCTCAACAGTATCAAGGCCTTCTTCCTGAAGTTTATAAGCCCTTATTTTATTAAAAAGGCCAATTCCCCTGCCTTCCTGGTTCATATAAATCAGCACACCTTTACCTTCTGCTTCAATAGCCCTGAGTGCTTTTTCTAATTGTTGCCCACAATCGCACCTTTTAGAGCCAAAAATATCACCAGTAACACATGAAGAGTGTACACGAAGCAAAACAGGCTCATCTTCGGTAAATTTACCTTTTATTAAGGCAACATGCTCCATTCCATTAGATAATTGTTTAAAAGGAATCAGTTTAAAATCGCCGTATTCGGTAGGTAAATTTACTTTTACTCCTTTCTCAACAAGTCGCTCAGAATCAATACGGTATGCTATTAAATCAGCAATTGATATTATCTTAAGATCAAACTTTTTTGCAATTTCAAACAAATCAGGCAATCTTGCCATGGTGCCGTCTTCGTTCATAATTTCAACCAAAGCTCCGCCAGGTTTTAGATTGGCCAATATTGACAAATCAATGGCTGCTTCAGTATGTCCTGCCCTGCGTAATACTCCCCTGTTTTTTGCTTTAAGTGGAAAAATATGCCCGGGTCTTCCCAGGTCCGTGGGTAAGGTTTTTTCATCTACCAGCGCTTTTATGGTTTTTGCCCTGTCTGATGCTGAGATACCAGTTGTGCATCCATGCCCGATTAAATCAACAGAAACGGTAAAAGGCGTTTCGTGAAGTGAAGTGTTTTTACCTACCATCAACTCGAGCTCAAGCTGTGCACATCTTTCTTCGGGAATTGAAGCGCAGATTAAGCCCCTTCCGTGAGTAGCCATAAAATTGACTTTCTCATCAGTAATTAACTCAGCAGAAGTGATAAAATCGCCTTCATTTTCGCGATCTTCATCATCAACAACAATTATAATTTTACCATTTTTGAAATCTTCAACTGCTTCTTCAATGGTGCTAAGTTTTATATCGTTTTGATCATTATCGTTTTGTGGGTTCCCAGACATTTGATTTTACTCCTTTCATAAAGTTGAACAGCCCTAAAAGAAGAGCTGCATTCATATAGTAAAAATGTGTGATAAAGCGCAAAATTATAATATGAATTCGACTTTTACGATTAAAATAATCAATAATTGGCACAAGCCAACTTAACATTATGAGAATAAGCAGTATAGTGTAAAAATAATTCTGTTGAAAAACTATTACAGCACTAGTAAAAAGCAAAATAAGGAATATGGGGCCTAGCCATCTAAGTACTTTATGTGAAAAAAAACAAAAAGCAAGTCCAAATCTGCGCGAAAATAATAAGGGGTAAAAAACTCTTAAATTCTGGAAGTTGCCTGCTGCAATTCTAAGTTTCCTGCGAAACTCAATTTCCAAATCACCTGATACATCTTCATAAGCTATTGCCATAGGTTCGCAAATGGCTTTCCCTTTATTTTCAATTGCTTTCAGGCTAATATAAAAATCATCCACAAGAAAAGTGTCAGGTACCTTAGAAAAAGCATCCCTTCTAACTGCGTAAAATGCACCATATGCGCCCATCATGGTTCCCCAGAGTTTTCCCTCAGCTATTTTAACTTTAAATTCATTTTCCATAAAGGCGTGCTCCTGCAGGGCAATGTCGTTATTCCTGGTTTTAAGGTTGCGCAGTCTGCCCCCTACAATTTTTACGTCCAGATTTTTAAAATGCTTGATCACTTGCCTTAGCGCATCCATCTCAAATAGTGAATTGGCATCGGTAAAGACAATTATTGGAGCTTCGGAATTAGCACTTAATTCGTTAATAATATGTATTTTACCACATCGATTATGGAAATTTTTAAATACAATGCAGGGGAATTTTTTAGCGTAACTTTCTATTATCTGATTTGTTTTATCAGTAGATGCATCTGACCCAATGAAAAATGTTATTTTATTTTTATCATAATCAGAATTTATTACGCTTTCTATTTTTTTTGCAATAATTTTTTCCTCATTATGCACAGCCATAATTATAGAAACCGAAGGGAATTCATTTTCCTCAAATATCAGTTGATTACCTTCCTTTTTTCGTGCTAAAAATATCACCAATAATGGATAAAATAAATAGGTGTGTAATAATGCAATCAGAGAAAGCCATAAAAAAAGCAGAGAAATTGTAACCATTATAATAGGCTTCTATTAAAGATTAGACAGATAAAACTGATAAAGTTCTTCGCTTATCTTTTCATTATTAAAATTATCTTTTGAATAAGCAAAAGCTTTTTGAGCTAAATTATTATAAAATTCGCGGTTTTCAATAAGGAGTATCAGTTTATCAACAAAAGTAATGTGGTTGTCGGCAACTAAAATATGCTCACCGTCAATAGCTCCGGTTCCCTTAGCAGCAGAAGTTGTGGCAACAACAACTTTAGAGAGCGTAAAAGCTTCAATAATTTTCACCCTCATCCCACTGCCAGATAACAAAGGTGCTACCATTATTGTTTTATCCTCCATAAAAGCACATGAACTTTCAACTTCTCCATGCCAAATAATACCAGGCAAAGAACATCTTTTTCTTAACCAATCTGGTGAATTTCTTCCGGCAATATGAAATTCGAGCTGGGGCAATATCCTGTTTATTTTAGGCCAGCAATAATCCATGAACCAAATTAACCCTTGCTGATTTGGCCTCCATTCCAGGCTTCCAATAAAAAAAAGTGTATGCTCAGATTTTTTTGTGTTCGGTTTTTTATCTTTACTGAGATTAAAGCCTGTTGGAATTATTTTTAAGGGTTTAATATTACCAATAGTTTGATACATACTGGCATCCTCAGGAGAAATTGGCAGAATTAAATCATAGCTGTTCAACATGTTTTTTTCGAAATTTAAAATCCTGTTTGACAGCAGCTTAAAATAAAATCTTTTTAACCCAACGTTTTGGTTTCGGGCTAGCTGTTCCCAGATTTGGTGCTCCAGATTATGAGGCCTGAAAGCTATTCTGGCATTTGAATATTTTCTAATAACTGGTATGTATTGCAACATATACAAACCTTCAATCTGGACCATATCAAACTGAATTCGGTTTAACAGTTCAATAAGCTCCTTTTGAAAGGAATTGCTTTTAAAAAGCTGTAAATTATAGGGTTTGTTTGAAAAGAGTAAATTTAAAATCCCACCAGTTTTTTTTGGAGTTGTGTCAATATTTATTAGCTTAAACTTATAATTTTCGATATATCCTTTAGGAATATGTTCTTCCTCAATAAAGTGTTTCACAGTATTAAAACTCAGCACAAAAACTTTTCTTGCAAGTTTCGATATGCCATTAATAATTTGTGAAGTAGCTATTGCTCCTCCATCTTTTAATGGGTAAGGAAATTTCTGTGTGAGAAAAAGTACATACATGGAATAAACGCGGCATAAATCAATTAAATTAATCAGTTTTTGAGCTAATAATCAGCCTTTTAAAACTCAATATCTTCAATGGTCTGCTCTTCAAATTCTTCTTCAAGTACTGGCTTGGATATGCTGTCTTTTATGCTATTATCAACAGAGGTATCCTGCATGATGCCTGCATCTTCAAAAGCCTCAATAAGAGCACTGTCAATTCCTTTTGAAGATTCGTTCAATTTTTCCTGAAATACTTTGTCCTCTACAACAACATTGGTTGTTACAGATTCTGTGATACTAGCTATTGCAATACTTAAAATTGAAATGCCAAGAACAGTAAATACATATCTTTTATTTGTTTTAAAAACTCTGCTAAGTACATAGGCAATAATTGTAAAATATATAGCAATTCCTGCAGGTATTAAAGCAAACATCCTTAATGGCAAGAATGACAATAATAGCCCTATTACTCCAAAAAACAAGGCAACTGAAGCAAATATATTTACAGAGTAAACTTTTTTCTTTTCCATGTTTATTTTTTTCTTTTAATTTCTTAATCCAGCCATTTCAGTTAAACGAATTTGAATTGATCCAACAGGAATAACAGCCTTAATTAAAACAGGAACCTTGTTTGCATCAGCTGTGAACCAAATGGTATTGGTAGGATTGTTTTTCATAATCTTTTCATCTTTCAGAAATACACCGACAATATAACATTCCTTATTTCCATATTTACCAACTTTTATTGTTTCCTTTCCTCTATACCTGAGCCCAATAGTAAGTAATTCGTTATCAACAAGCACTGTAAAATAATGATTGGTGTTTATTTTATCCTTTGCATAGTCAATTATTCGCGCATTGTATACTACAGAAGCCAGGTCAAGGGTATTCCCTGTAATTTTTACCTCTTTAGTAATTGGATTATCCTGTCCTTTTACCATCACAGATTTAGCAACCAAAGACTTTCTTTTAAATGTATAATCAATTTTAAGTGCAAACCCTCCCTCGTAAATATTTCTTTTATAAATATATGGCATAAGGGTGGTTGGGTGAACCCATGATTGATAAGAGTCTCTGATTTTAAAGTACGAATCCCATTGCGCATAGGTTTTTGTGGTATGAATCAGCCTGTATAAGTTCATATTATTAACCTTAACGGCTTGAACCTGCATTTCAACTTCAGCCAAATCAGTCCATAATCCTGACATATTATATGAAGCAACAAATTTAAGGACTTCCCCTCCTTTAATTGCTGTATTTACCTGGCCATTAAGGTTTAGCATTACAATGCTGGTTGCCAAGAATAATGTAATTAATCTTTTTTTCATGTATCCAATTAT
>JARGGF010000204.1 GCA_029210905.1 Bacteroidales bacterium
TTTTTTTTAATATCACATCAAATTTCTTCTACCAACAAATATATAATTATCTACAATATTATACGGAAACATTAAAACAAGGTAAGGGAAATGCAAAGGTTTTCTGCAACTCCTTTTTATCATATCTTTCAGCGCTTATATAGCAATTAATGTGTAGGAGTTCTATCTGGATCACTCATAACGTAATGCAATAATTGGGTCTAATTTAGAAGCCTTTACAGCCGGGATGATTCCTGATGCCAGGCTTACCCCTGCACAAAGCAATACCCCTCCCAGAATCCAGATCCAGGGGATAATAAAAGGTGTGCCAATAGAGGCAGCTACCAGGTTCCCCATGAGTATGCCTAGTATAATGCCTAAAGCTCCTCCCATTTGTCCAATCACTATCGCTTCGAATAAAAATTGTTGTTTTATCAGGCTTGATTTTGCTCCTATTGCTTTTCGGGTGCCTATTTCACGTGTTCGCTCAGCTACCGAAACAAGCATAATATTCATTAAGCCGATGGCTGCCCCAATCAAAGTTATGATTCCAATAATGGTAGCGGCTACAGTCACATATTTCAGATTTTCAAGTAACATTTGTGCCAGGTTGTCACTTTTTGTAATATTAAAATCGCTTTCATCAGAAATGGCTAAATGCCTGATAATGCGGAATAACCCTTCGGCTTCCCCAATACCAATATCCAATAATTTAGGGTCAAGCGGCATGATATTAATTTTAAATGACATATTTGGGCGGGAGAAATATTGTCGTACATTTGTTACTGGTAGCATGCAGGACCTGTCATCGCTGAAACCCATAGACGAACCTTTCGATTTTAGGACCCCTATCACCCTGTATCTACCACCACCAATGGTGATGATTTTATTAACTGGGTCTATCTGTTTCCCAAAAAGCTTACTAACTATCTCACTACCAATAATCACAAGGTTTCGGCTGTTTAGAATTTCTTGTTCAGTAAAGCTTCTTCCTTTTTCAATTTCATACCCTCCAGTCAATAAAAAATTTTCGTCAACGCCTTGTACCGCAACATTTGGATCCGTTTTTTTTGATTCATATTTAACTGTTGCTATACCTGTACCACGCACCGAAATACTAGTAACCGCAGGGAAATTAAGTTCATCTTTAAATCGTTTGGCTTCGCGATAAGTGATATGAGAAAAATTTTTGGAGCGATAGCGGTTACCACCGATATGTACATGCATACCTCGGGATTCAATTGAAAAAGTATTGGCTCCCATCCGTAAAAATTCGCTGCTTATGGAGTTTTTAATTGCATCAATAGCGGTCAGTATTCCTACCAAAGCCATGATTCCTATTGCTATAATTAAAATGGTAAGTATAGATCTTAATAAATTTGATTTTATTGATTCAAGCGAGATTCTAAAATTTTCTCTTAATAAATCACTTTGTTTTGCCATGGGTTTTAGAATTTGTCCAAAGTTAGGAAAGTTTAGTGAAACACCCACAAACGATAATTAAAAATACTTTACGATAATGTATTTAGAATATTTTTGTCTAATTAAATGGCATGCTAAATTGCTTAAAATTATGGTATCCAAATTATTGCATCCTAATGGATGAATTTTAATTAAGGTAAACAACACCAAATATTTTAAACCAATTCTATAAATGCTGTTCTTCTTTGAGTTTTTCACGCAGCATTTCAAGTTCTTCAAGATTTTGTCGCATTTCTGCTTCTTGAGCTGCTTTTTCTTCGGCTTGTTTACGGAACATTTCTAATAGTTGTTCTGTCCGCCTGCTGGCTTTTGAAGTAAATAAGTTTGCTGAAATATTCTCAGAGGCTTTTTCAACAAATTCAATTTCATGTTCCTGCAAAACATTAAAAGAGGCTATTTCGATAACTCCAATTACATTATCTTCTGTTTTTAAAGGCACAACCAGTAAACTACTGGGGTTTGCGGTACCAAGCCCGGAGCGAATTTCCATATAATCATCGGGCAATTTTGTCATAAAAATTCTTTCTTTTTCAAGAAAACATGCCCCAATAATCCCATCACCAATTTCAATTCTTTTTTGGTGAAAACGGCTCCTGTTGTATGCAAATGATGCCATTAATTCTATATATACATCCTTCGGATCATCATCATTTAGAATAAAAAGACCTCCCTGGTTGGCATCCAGGTACTTTACCAAAGTACTTATAATACGGTGAGAAATGATTTTCAAATCTTCTCCGGTACCGCGCATCACTTCGTTTATAAGTGTTTGACCTTCAGCCATCCAGCTCCTTTTTTTGTTTTCAACCTGCCTGATTTCTTCTTCTTTTCTGGCACTTTTTAAACTTTCACGCATTTCAAGAAGAGAGTTGCCCAACTCATCACTTTCACTTAGGGTTTGAAATTTTGCATCCAGGTTTCCTTTTCCAATCTGATTAGCAAACTCTGTATATGAACTAACTCCATCAATCAACGTATCCAGGGATTTACCCATTTCACCAATCTCATCACTTCGTTCAATTTCAAGTTTTTCAACCCGGTGCCCTTTGGCCATTTTTAGAAGTTGGTCACTTACCTGTGCAATAGCAGAAGTGATGGTAGCCCCGAGAAAATATAAAATTGCAGATGCTATAGCAACAAGTAAAATACCGATAATTATCGTTAAATAAATAAGCCTGCTAATCTGGGCTTCTAATTCACCTGTTTTTTTCTTAACTTCTTTTTCAATGTTATCAATATAGTCACCTGTACCAATTACCCAGCCCAATGGTTTAAAAAGTTTAATATAACTTAATTTAGGTAAGCGCTCATTTTGCCCTGGTTTGTAAAAGGAATATTCCAGATATCCTTCACCATATTCGTTACAAATATCTGCAAATGCCTCATAAACATTCACATTAGTTCCTTCCATAATAAACACCCAGCTACTTCCTTCCATATCAGGTCTGGTGGCATGCATCACCACTTCATAGGGTGGATCAATTTTATTTATCCAGATGTAGCCATCTTTTCCGTAGCGCAGTACTTTTAAGTTTTCTAATGTTATGTTTAAAGTATTGATAGCAAGCATTTTAATGCTTTCATTTCCTGATTCACTTAATGAGATACCATAGGTTTCCTCTATTGATTTTGCTGTTTGCTTCTCATAACTTTGGGCAATCATTTCATAAGATAGATCCACCATGTCTTTCAGGGTTTCTTTCACCTTGGCAATCTCCTCCTGACGATAATTCTCAATATTTTCTATGGTACGGTTGTAAAAACTAAAAATAGAGAAAGCCGCAATAAAAGTTATTGAGAATAAAACCGTAATACTTGTAAATAAAGGAAGTTTGGTTTTTATTTTCATTGTTACGCAAAATTTTACACAATTTCTTTGTGCATATTTAATGCCGAATTTTACAATTTTAGTATATTTTTATTAAAATGACAAGTTTTATTAGAACTAATAATTCAATTAATGATTAATACTTTTTTGCAAAATATTTTAAATGATAAAGATACACACACAATTTACAATTATATCCAAATTTGATTTATATTTTTAAAACCATTCGATTTGAAATATACTTATATTTGCATCTGTTAACATTACTTAAATAATACGACAGCCATAATTTAATGTTGCAAGAAAGCCTGCTATGAGTTACGATCTAACAAAAATTCAAAAAAATCTAAAAGTACCATCATATTTCGCTGGAATTGATGTAGGCTCTACTACTGCTAAAATCGCTGTACTTGACCATGAAAATAATTTAATATTTTCGCGATATACCCGGCACAATACCAGGATACATCAGACTGTAATACAGTTATTGACTGAAACCCGGCAAAATATTGGAAATGTACAACTTAGGATACGGATAACAGGTTCTGCCGGGATAGGTGTTTCTGAAAAATCAGGAATTCCTTTTGTTCAGGAAGTTGTTGCTGCATCGGAAGTGATTAAGAAAGTATATCCCCAGGTGAAAACCTTGATAGATATTGGTGGTGAAGATTCTAAAATGATCTTTTTTTATGATAACAAGGCCCCGGATATCAGAATGAATGGTAGTTGTGCTGGAGGTACTGGTGCTTTTATAGATCAAATGGCCTCCTTAATGAATGTTCCAATCACTGATTTTAATGAATTTGCCTCAAAATATTCTAAAATATATACCATTGCTTCGCGATGTGGTGTTTTTGCAAAAACTGACGTTCAAAATCTGTTAAGCAGAAAAATTAGCAAAAGCGATATTGCTGCATCTGTTTTTCATGCAGTGGCTATACAATCAATGAATACTCTTGCAAGGGGCTTTGAAATTGTGCCGAATGTAATGTTTTCAGGTGGGCCTTTTACCTTTTTACCCGAATTAAAAAATACATTTGTTCGTGATTTACGCTTAAAACAAGAGCATGTTGTGCATGCAGAACATGCAGAATTATTACCTGCAATGGGTGCAGCACTGGTAGCAAAAAATAGCCTTCATATAACTATAGATGAGCTGATTAAAAAGGTTAAAGCTACCGTTAATAATATAACTATAAACAACCGGCTTGAACCTTTATTTAAGTCGGATTATGAATTTGTTATTTGGGATCAGAAGCGTATAGGTTTTCACGTTCCACGCAGGAAGATTATAGATATGGATACCCAGGAATGTTTTCTTGGAATTGACTCAGGATCAACCACTACAAAAATTTGTTTGATTAATTCAAAGAAGGAACTGCTTTTTACCTTTTACGCAAATAGCAAAGGAAATCCTGTGGAAACTGTTCAAAAGGGTTTGTTCCAACTGAGGGATGAATTGGAAAAACATTCTAAAAATGCGATAATAAAGAGGACTGCAGTAGTTGGCTATGGTGAAGATCTTGTAAAAGCGGCCTTCAATATTGATGATGGTATTGTGGAGACCATGGCACATTTTAATGCGGCGAAGTATTTCAATAAAGATGTAAGTTTTATAATGGATATTGGTGGCCAGGATATGAAGGCTATTTTTGTTGAAAAGGGTATGATCAACAGAATTGAGCTAAATGAATCCTGCTCCGCCGGTTGTGGTTCTTTTATTGAAACTTTTGGAAGTTCTCTTGGATACAGGGCTGACGATTTTGCAAAAGTTGCCTGTAAAGCTGAAGCTCCCTCAAATTTAGGTACACGTTGTACCGTTTTTATGAATTCTAAAGTAAAACAGTCACTACGCGAAAATGCTACAGTTGGCGACATTGCAGCAGGACTTTCTGTTTCAGTAATTAAAAACGCCTTGTACAAGGTATTGAAACTCAAAGATATAGGCGAGCTTGGTGAAAATATTGTAGTGCAAGGCGGGGCTTTCAGAAATCCATCTATTCAGCGTGCTTTGGAAATTCATACGGGTAAAAAAGTAATTTGCTCTGATATTCCTGAGCAGATGGGAGCATACGGTGCTGCTATTTTAGCATTAGAAAAATATTTGGTTGCCAATGGGCCAACTAGTTTTCCGGGGCTTGATAAACTGGAATTGGCTGATGAATATAAAACCAAAAATATTCAATGCAAGGGTTGTGAAAATAATTGTAGAATAACCAAATTTACTTTTTGGAACGAAAACGATTTTTTTTCGGGAAATAAATGTGAAAAGCATTTTTTTAATAAAGGTAATGACCAACAAAAAGGATTTAATCTTTTTGATTTTAAGTATAATTTATTGTTCAACAGGGAAACAAAAACGAATGAACAGCCCATATTAACTCTGGGCATACCCAGGACATTGAATATCTTTGAAAACTTTCCATTCTGGAATACCTTCTTTAATGAATGTGGAATAAATGTTGAGCTTTCAGATGCATCTACCATGGAATTATTTGAGACCGGGCTAGGGACTGTGATGTCTGACAGTATCTGTTTTCCTGCAAAAATAGTACATGGGCACATCTTTAACCTTAAGGAAAAAAATATTGACCGGATTTTTTATCCCATGGTTATTTATGAGCAAAATGAGTTCTTAGGTAGCGATAATTCCTTTAACTGCCCCTTGGTTAGCAGCTATGCAGATGTAATTAAAAGTAGTATAAATCCTGCAAAAAGCTTTAATATCCCCTTCGATCATCCAACTTTTAATTTAAATAATTTGGAATTGTTAAAAAAAGCTTGTTATAGCTACTTAAGACAATTTAAAATAACCAGATCAACTGTAAGTAAAGCCATTAACAAAGCAATTGAGGAACAGCGCAAGTTTAAATCTCAGATTAGGGAAAAGGGGCTGGAAATCATTCAAAATGCCGGAAAAGAAGGCAAAATGCTTGTTGTACTTGCAGGTAGACCATATCATACCGATTCACTAATCAATCAAAAAACTCCTAATGCGCTCAGTGATCTTGGAGTTGACGTATTAACTGAAGACGCTGTTCCGATTAACGATGTTGCAAAATTATCTGACCTGCAGATTATTTCTCAGTGGGCTTATACCAACCGGATATATCAGGCAGCCCAATGGGTCGCAAATCAGAATGAGAAGGTTCAATTTATTCAGATCAATTCATTTGGTTGTGGGCCAGATGCCATTGTAATTGATGAGTGCACCGAAATTTTAAAAGCCAGGGGAAAGGCTTTGACATTAATAAGGGTTGACGAGATTACGAGTACAGGCTCTGTTCGATTACGCTTACGCTCTATGGTTGAATCTGTTAAAATGATGGATTTGAGCCAGCAACTTACTGAAAGGAAGCGGATTAATACCCCGGAATTTAAAATAGAGGATAAAGAGAGATTAATAATAGGTCCATACTTTGCTTATATTTATTCCGAAGTATTGCCAGCCATTTTTAAACTAGCAGGTTACAAAATGATTAATTTGCCTGCACCAGATAATGAATCAGTTAAGTATGGACTAAAATATGCTAATAACGAAATCTGTTTTCCAGCTACAATAATTGTTGGAGATGTATTAAAAGCTTTAGATTCAGGTAAATATAAAAGGGATGAAATTGCGGTTGCTATTACCCAAACTGGTGGACAATGTCGTGCTTCTACCTATCTTTCGCTGATAAAAAAAGGGATGCTTTCAGCAGGTTATACGGATATACCTGTTGTTTCATTAGGAACTGCTGGAAAAACGATAAATCCACAGAGTGGGTTTGAAATAAAATGGAAAAAAATTCTTCCTATTGTTTTTACATCAATAATTTTTGCTGATTCGCTTTCGAAAATGTACCATACATCTATGGCCCGAGAGAAGGTAAAGGGAAGTGCCAAGGTGTTGACAGATAAATATATAGCTGAATTAATTAAGATTGTTGAACAAAACGATGTAAATGCAGTTTTCAGGAAGT
>JARGGF010000205.1 GCA_029210905.1 Bacteroidales bacterium
CCAGTTTTCGTTTGAGTAGTGCGACCATACTGGTAACATATGATGAGCACTTTGCTGGTAGTGGGCCATCATTGACTGCACCATATCTGCATTTCGCTTTGGTTGAATGAGGTTAAACAACGGGTGCAACGCACGATAGGTATCCCATAATGAAAAAATGGTATAGTTGGTAAAATCTGCAGCATGATGAATGTTCTGATCGAGCCCACGATAATTTCCCTCTACATCCATATAAGTAATTGGACTTATAAATGTGTGATAGAGAGCAGTATAGAAAGTTTCTTTTTCCTTTAGACTCATCATTTCCACTTCAATTTTTCCAAGTTCATCATTCCATAATTTTTGGCTTTGACTTTTAATTTTTTCAAAATCCCAACCAGAAGTTTCAGCTTTGAGGTTTTTTAAGGCACCTTCTGTACTTACTGATGAAATTGCAAATTTTATTTTTAGTTTTTCACCAGAATGAGTTTTAAAATTAAAGTATGCCCTGATTTTTTTACCGGCCATTTCAGGAAAATTTTTAGTTTCATCAAATTTGCGCCAAAATCCGCGATAAACGTTTTTGTCATATTTTCGATGGCCATAGTTTTCAAACGGCTTGGAAAATACCATAGCGAAATAGACTGTGCGAGTTCTGGCCCATCCGTTTGTTTGCCTGAAACCCGTTACCAAAGTATCATTTTCCACCCTCACAAAAGTCCAGGTATTTTTATCCTCATAGTTATAAATACCTGATATCAAGTCGAGTATAATATGTGCACTGTCTGTTTGAGGAAATGTGTATTGATGAAACCCAACCCGGCTTGTGGCTGTTAGCTCGGCAAGGATATCATCATCATCAAGTTTTACGCTGTAATAAGCCGGCGTAGCTTTTTCGTTTTCATGTGAGAATTTAGAACAGTAACCACTTTTAGTATCCTGAGTAATACCCGGGTTTAATTGCAAATTACCGACAGTGGGCATAATTAGAAAATCCCCTAAATCAGAATGACCGGTTCCACTGAAATGGGTATGACTAAAACCAACAATTGATTTATCATCATATTGATAACCAGCGCAATATTGGTAAACATCAGAATTATATTTACCCTCTTTTTCATAGCTCACCGTATCTGTTTCGGGGCTTAATTGCACCATACCAAAAGGAACGCAGGCACCTGGAAAAGTGTGCCCCATTTTTTTGGTTCCAACCAAAGGATTAACATACCTGATAAAGTCTTTTTTAGTCTCGGTTTGGGCGATACTGTTTAAATTTAACAGGATCAGCAGAATAAATAGAAATAATTTTTTCATAAAGCAGCTATATGGATGTTGGTTCGCTAAAGTATCAATTTTATAATTCTCAGCAATCGCAAATGCTGATTTTTAAGCATCATTTAATTCATGAATGTTGAATTATTGAGTGTTATTAAATTAATAAAAGCATAATAATTTTTAACTTTGATAGCTTAACCTGAAAATCTAATTGATTATGAAAAATGTTATATTAATGATATTAAGCATATTAATGGTTGCTTTTACCATCTATTCTCAAGAATCAAAAAGTGATTCCGAATCATTGTACAATGAGCTTAAAAAGGAAAATGAAAACTTAAACCACCGCATTGACGTACTCGAAAAGGCCATTGATGACTTAACCTGGTTTCAAAGAGTGGGTGATGTTGCAAAGGTTGACAAGGTTTTTATTTACGGCCCTCCATTGGCAAAAGAAAAGAATCCAACTGCCCAGGGTGCTGGCAATCCTGTTAAATTTTGGGCGTATGTTTTCATTCCCAGAGACATTGATCCAAATAAAAAATATCCCTTACTCGTGTTTTCTCATGGAGGGGTGCATGCAAGTTTGGACACATACTATACTCACATAATCAGAGAGTTAATGGCTCAGCAATATATTGTTGTAGCTGCCGAATATCGAGGAAGCACCGGCTATGGAAAAGAGCATTATGAAAAGATTGATTACGGTGGGCTTGAAGTGGAAGATGTGGACAAAAGCCGGCAGTATATGATTGATAACTATGATATTGTAGACAAAAACAAGGTAGGTTTGATTGGTTGGAGCCATGGTGGACTGATTTCCCTGTTTAATATTTTTAATCATCCCGATAATTATAAAGTGGCCTACGCAGGGGTTCCAGTAAGCGATTTAATTGCCAGGATGGGATATAAAACTCAGGATTACCGCGATTTGTATTCGGTGGACTACCACATTGGTAAAACAGCTTATGAAGATGTTGAAGAATATAAACGAAGATCGCCGGCATGGCAGGCACATAAGCTGAAAACGCCTTTGCTTATTCATACTAATACCAATGATGCCGATGTAAATGTGCTTGAAGTGGAGCATTTAATAAAATCGCTAAAAGCTGAGGGTAAAAAATTCGAGTACAAAATCTATCAGGACCTTCCCGGTGGACATTCTTTTAATAGAATGGATACAAAAGTGGCACGTGAAATCAGAATGGAAATATATGCTTTTTTGGCAAAATACCTTAATCCTCCAAAAACATTTAAAACAATAAAAGATCTAAACAGAGCTGCTTATGGATATTGATACATCGAATTTTATTCTTTGATATATATTGTTCGAAATCAAACAGATGTATCCGATTTTGGACACTTTAACAATCTTGATGTGCAATATAAAGCGCAGATTATCACAAAATTAGTTTGATTGGAATAAGAGTTGTTTTACACAATTCAATAGCTACAATCAAACAATATGAAACTGCTCTTTACAATTATTATCGGACTGTTTTTTCTATTTGAAATAAAGGCCCAGGTAGTTATTAATGAGATATTAGCCATTAATGCAAGCACGAATATTGCTGAATACTCAAAAAACTACGCCGATTGGATTGAATTGTTTAATACTGGGGACGAGAAAATTGATATTGGTGGCTGGTTTTTTTCCGATGATAAAAATATCCCTGCGAAATGGAAAATTCCATCTTATTATTCAATTAATGCACACGGGTTTGAAATTTTCTGGGCTGATAACGAAAATATTTCCAACCACGCAAATTTTAAACTTAATGGGGAAGGGGAAACCCTGTATTTATATAATGCTGATACATGTTTGGTTGATTCCATAAATTTTCCGGCTCAGTTTGCTGATATTTCTTACGGAAGAATATCCGATTCCTGTTCAACCTGGAAATTCATGGAATATCCAAGCCCAAATATAAAGAATTCAGCTGCCGGGTTCGAAACTCCGGTATTTTCAGAAGAGGTTGTTTTTTCAGTAGATGCAGGATTTTATAAAAAAGCAATTAACCTTGAAATATCCTCATTATCAAATAATTCGAATATTTATTATACCATTGATGGAGCTATTCCAACAAGCAGTTCTCAAAAGTATACAGCACCCATAAAAATTGAAAAATCTACTGTTGTGCGGGCTCGAAATTTTGCTGAAGGCAAATTGCCTGGTGATATAAAAACCTCAAGTTATTTTATCAATGAGATAGCAAAATTGCCTGTTTTATCGTTAAGCACCGATGGGAAGAATCTCTGGAGTGATGAATATGGTATTTATGTTCCCGGGAAAAAATACAATCCTGAAAAGTGGGAAACAGCAAATTATTTTAAGCCCTGGCAAAGACCGGTTAATATCGAGTATTTTAATGCCAAAGGCCAAAATGAATTTAATATTATGGCTGGGATGAAAGTACATGGTAGATCAACCAGGAATAATAATCAGAAAACACTTGCCATTTTTTTGAAAGATAAATTTGGAACAACTTCACTAAATTACAAGCTCTTTGAAAATAAGCCACTTGAAAATTATAAATCATTTTTAATACGTAGTTCAGGAAATGATTGGGGCTGTACCATGTTTAAGGATGCGATAGTACATTGCCTGATTGATGGTAAAATTGATATGGAAACACAGGCCTATCAGCCAGCCATAGTTTACCTTAATGCAAATTATTGGGGGATACATAACATCCGTGAAAAAATTAATGCTGATTATTTATCTGCAAAATATCAGCTTAATCCTGATGAAATTGATATTGTTGAAGCAAATGCTTTAGTAGGACATTTGGAAGCAGCTCATGGTAATATGCAGTCCTACAATCAATTAGTGGATTTTATTAAAAACCATCCACTATCAGAAAAAGCAAATTATGATAAACTTAAGGAGCTTGTTGATGTTGATGAGTGCATCAATTATTTTGCAATCCAGGTTATTATTGCCAATGCCGATTTTCCGGGCAGTAATTTAAAATGCTGGAAGCAAAAAAGCTCAAAAGGGAAATGGCGATGGATTTTATACGATACCGAATATTCCCTTGGGTGGAATGTTGATTATTTTAAAGCAAATGCCATAAAAAGCTTGTTGGAGGAAAAGTCCACAAAACAAATTAATCCACCATGGTCTAATTATTTTGTAAGGAAAGTCTTTGAAAATGATGAATTTAAAAATGAATTTATTCAAAGAACGGCCATTTATTTGGAAACAATCTTTAGTGAAGCATCTGTTTACAAGGTAATTGACAGCTTAAAGCAGAATATAGCGCCTGAAATTAATCGAAACCTTGCCAAATGGGGAGGTTTAGAACAAACAGCCTCACCTTATTTTATAACTTCAAAAAATACAAGCGAATGGGAGAATAACATCGACTATATAAAAGGCTTTATAAAGCATAGGGGCGGAGTTGTCCGAAAAAATTTCATGAATCAATTTGGTATATCTGACACCCTAAATCTTAAACTAAAAGTTAACGATGAAAAAGGAGGAAGGGTTTCACTAATGGGCTTTATCTTGCCAGATGGAACATTTAATGGGCAAATTTTTGCCGGAATTCCTCTCCTTATAGAAGCAATCCCAAATGAAGGTTATGAATTTGTTAAATGGAAAGAAGAGCCTTTTGAAAAAAAATGCACCATAATATTAGTGGACGTTAAAAAATTAACAGCAGTATTTAGAAAGAAAGAGTACAACTTGTAAATAATTTAAAATTAGTTTTTGTTTGATTGTTTAGGTCATGCATCATTAGGCAATACCCTCCTGGTTGGTAAAAATGCTGGCATTTTGGTTGTACTCTTTCTTATATATTTTATTATTGATTCAGAAGGATGGACTATTTAATATTAATTATAATAGGAGGAAGTGACCTTATTGCACCATCTGGTCCTTTCGCTTTAATTTCTTCAATGTATATTTTAGTACCTGAGGGGACTTTCTGTATGAGTTCGATTTGTTGTTCTGAAAAAACATTGCCTATACATCTTGCATCCTCTGCTATACCATTATAAGCAGCTGCAAGATTAAATCCTATTACTTCAAACTTTAAATCAAAATCAAAATTTTGAAGCATTACCTCCACACCATTAGCCGCAATTAACTCACTTTTTGAAAGCAGCGTAGCATTCCATTTTCCTTTTATCGATGGCATAGGATCAGGAACCGTCTTCACTCTGAATTCCTGGTTAAAGACAACTTTATTATCAACCGAAACTGTTATAATTGCTTTTCCAAGTTGCTTAACCCGAACAATATATTGTCCATTTTCTCCTGAAATTGTTCCATTGCTAATACTCGCCTTTATTTTATCTTTTTGTGCACCTGTAACTGCAATTGAAACAGGATTATCTACTCCAATATAAAGCACATTCATTTTTGTTGGCGAAATGGCTGCAATTAGTTCATTCTCATTATTTTTATGGTTTGGAATTGTATCAGGTGGCACACCAATTTCAGTATTTTTTTTAGTATTTGTCTCCTCCTTTGTTAGCAAAGTAGCTGTAATTGTTTCATTTTTAGTGTTTTTATTGCTTCGAATTGCGTAACGATTTGTGGAATGTATGGCATCTGATTTGGTCGTGGCATTAACAGGTTGGTTAAAAACCGCCACACTAAATATAAGCACCACAATAATTGGGATAACTGCTAAAAATTTCATCCCTGAATAACCATGTGTTTTTGTTTTCTGCATCATCATAATTCTTTTTTTTATTAATGAATAACTAAAATTTGAGGAAACAGCAACAAGCCTTTCCTCTGCAGCCTGATTAACAAGCAGTTGCTGGTACTCAAGTTTGTTAAAGCCTGAGTTCAAAACCTGCTCATCAGCCAGGTACTCATGCACTTGTGTTAGCGCTTTTTTAAACATCCAAATAAATGGATTGAACCACATGGCGGCCACCAATAGTTCCGAAAATAATAGATCGAATGTGTGGTATTGATCGGCATGTGCTTTTTCATGCTCGATTATTTGTTTAAGCTCTTCATTATCAATTATTTTGTCAATAAATATCCAATTGAAAAATGAAAAGGCAATGATTCTTTTATCCAATAAAATGAGGGTGTAGTTTTTGTGCTTTATTTTTTCTGCATAAATTGATAGCAATATCATTTTGGTTATCGAAAAAATTAGTCTTAATACAAACAGACCAGTTACCGCAAGGTAAATTATCAAAAAAAGCTGCTCAGCATTATAATGTTCTTGCAGAGCACTGTTCGTTGACTTTGTTAATTCAAATTCTGTTGAACTGCGGTCGTTAAAATTTTTTACAGAAGCATCATAAATTATATTTTCACTTAAAGATTTATTTAATTTTTGGTTGTTAAATGCAAGATAAGTAGACAAATTTATGCTTACTGGACTAAAAGGAAGTAGCAATGAAAACAACATGGCTGATAATAGGAAAAAACGAATTTTCTTAAAATCACTCACTTTCCTGAAAAAATAATAATAAGCTAAGTAGAGCGCAGCTATGCTAATTGAAGATATAATCAGATATTGATAAAAGGTTTCCATGTTTTTGAATTATTTTTTTTGTTTCTCAATTTCCTGATCTATCATTTTTCTCAGTTCTTCTAACTCATTGATTGATAATTTTTTTTGTTTTACAAAAAAGGAAACCAACTGATTAACCGAATTATTAAAAAAACCACTTAAGCTGCCACTTAAAAAATGCTGCCGATATTCTTGTTTAGAAACTTTTGGAAAATAAACATGTGTTTTTCCATAAGCTTTATGAGTAACATAACCCTTTTTTTCTAATACCCGGATTACAGTTGATACAGTATTATATGCAGGCTTTGGTTCAGGCAACTTTTCTATCACATCAGTCACAACACCTTCTTTAATTTCCCATAAAACCTGTAAAATTTCTTCCTGTGCTTTGGTTAGTTCTTGCATCTGTTATCATTTAACAATGTTTAACAAAACAAATATACAACTATATTTATTAATTACCAACTATAAGTGTAGTTTATTTTCATT
>JARGGF010000206.1 GCA_029210905.1 Bacteroidales bacterium
TATAATTTATTGTTTATGTAATACTTAACAGAAATAATATAATGCGAAAGTGGATAATTGGAATAATAACAACAATTGTTTTGGCACTTGTTGTTATTTTCTATTTTGTTTTAAATAACAGAGAAAGTAACATACTGGATAAAGTTCCGGCAAATGCTTCTTCGGTAATGGTGATTGATTTAAAGGGCCTTACTGCCAAATTATTATTTGATGAGTTAACCAGTTCCGAAAAAAGCACTGATAAATTAGCCGAACTGGTCCCTGATTCGCTTATCGATATAGATTGGTCCAAAAGCGGCATTAACTTAATGGATAAAGCAGTAATTTTCTCAAGCTATAGTGCTTTGAATGACTCCATCGGGCTACATTTAATACTACCGCTTTCAAGTGAAGCTGAGCTTAATACTTTTGTAGATAGCCTGGGAAGTAAAATTAATCTTGAAATATCCCAATCAGGGACAATCTATAGCGCCTATTCGCCTAAATATCGAATATTAATAAGTTGGAATAAAAATTATGTGGTAGCTACATTTTTATCAGAAAATCAGTTACATAATACCAAATTTCAAAGCGATGTATTATCAGCAGATGGAAAAAATTCAATACTGCAAGACAGTAGTTTTATTGGAAATCTCAGAACTGACTTTGATATTATTGCTTACACATCAAATTTAAAGGTATATTCAAATAAAATGAACCCCTTTTGGTCTGATAATATTAAATCAGTTTGTTCATTTTTTCACTTTAATGATGGCGAGCTGGCAGTTGAAATGAAGATTGAGCCCAAACAGAATGGCTTATTGGACCAATTATTTGATCAGCCAAAAAATAAAATTGCATGGATTGAAAAGTCAGATACCTCTTTTATGGCAATTGATTTGCATATAAACCCTTTTTCATTTTTTAAAATCATTGATCAAACCTCATCAATTAAATTTAATAAAGAAAAAATCCCCTTGCTCCTTGCCTGGGATGGCAGGGCCAGCTTTTCTGCAAATAATGACAAAACAATTGAAAATGAATATATTAGCTACGACTACGATGATGATTTTAATAAAATAGAAGTTAGAAAAAAGGAATTTGAGAACGTTTCAGATATTCAAATGCATTTGGGAGTTAATCAAAAGATTCTTGAATCAATCTCAGAAAAAAATCCTGTTGCTAAGCTTAAAAAAGACACCTTGCTTTTTAAAGGCAGTAATTATCTTATTAAAAAAGCCGGCAATGAATTTTTATGTTATTCTAAATATAGTGACCCTCCGAAACTATCCACAGAAAAAGCGCCGGGAAATATTTCTGCCTCAGTTAATTATAAAGGTTTTATGCAAATTTTAAAAAATAACAAATTAATTGGCGATAGCTCAACATTCAGCCTTATATCATTAAAAAGAATTGAATTTAATGTTTACAAAAAAGATGAAATAGTAATTAAAAGCAAATTTCATTTTATTAACAATAAAAAAAATGCGCTTTTTAGCATAGCTGAGAATTTTGAATAAAATAAAAAAGGTGGATTTTATGAAATGGAACTTACTGGTTATTTTAGTTTATTTCCTTTCTTTTCAGCTGATTGCTCAAAAAAGTAACATAGAAAAATCCGGTGATTTTCTGAGCGTAGCACTTCCTGTTGCAGCATACGCTACCACTCAAATCTGGAGGGATGATCAAAAGCCTGGCTGGCGGTTTGCTGCTGCCATTGGCACTTCTACTATTCTAACTCATTCTTTAAAAAGAATTGTAAACAAAAAACGTCCCAACGGCGGGAGCTATTCATTTCCATCGGGACATACTTCGAGTGCTTTTACGGGTGCTGCATTTATTCAAAAAAGACATGGCTGGAAAGCAGGCATACCAGCATTTCTTGTAGCAAGCTATGTCGGATGGACAAGAATTTACGCTAATAAACACGATTATTGGGATTTACTTGGTGGAAGTATCATTGGAATCGGGAGTGCCTACCTGTTTGCCAAACCCTATAACAAAAACAAAATAGATCTCTCCTTCTATAAATCTGACAAATATTATATTCTTGGCTTAAACTATCGCTTTGCCGTTAAAAATAGTATCGCAAAGGGAAACTATCCTTGATTCATCAATATCATTCATACACTTAAAATGTTTTTTGGGGCATTTATTATGTCCTATTTTTGAACAAGGCCGGCATTTAAGTCCTTTAACTTCAATTATTTCTGATTTTTCATCACTGAGATATGGATACATACCAAACTCAGGAATGGTATTTCCCCAAACAGATATAATTTTCTTTTTTAAAGCCGCAGCAATGTGCATTAATCCGGTATCATGAGATATAACCAATTCTGCCTTTTGAACAATTGATGCAGACTGGTTTATATTAAATTTCCCGCAAGCATCAAATATATTGTCACCAACGGCAGACTTCACTTTTTCAGCGACCGGGGCATCCAGCTTATCGCCAAGCAATACAACAGGTCTGTTAATTTTCTTACATATAGAGATGATTTTATCAAGCGGAAGTCTTTTTGTAAAATGCTGGGCCCCAATAGCAAAGGCTATGTATCCGCTATGATAAATCTCCGGAAAAGTACTTATATTTATTACATCTTCATCAGGAATAAAAAAATCCAATCCCTGCATATCGTTGCCATCAATAAACACATTAATGGTTTCCATGTAGCGATCAACAATATGTAAATCAGGAAGTTTATTTTTTTTAAAATTAACCATTAACCATTTTTCCCTGTTTAGCTTATTGAATTTAAATGAAACAGTATGTAATCGTAATTTTACCCTGGCAGTTCGCAAATTATTATGCAAATCAATAATATAATGAAAATGTTCGTTTCTCAATTCAGCAATCAGTTCCCCAAAAGAACGATCCAGTGTGTGAATATGATCAACATATGGATTATCTTCCAACAATCCTTTATATTGTTTTTTTGTAAGATAATGTATTTCAGCACCTTCGCACTGCTCTTTAAGATTACGAACAACAGGAGTAGTTAAAACAATATCCCCGATTGAGCTAAACCTGATTACTAAAATTTTTACGATTTCCATATCAGCAAAATAAAACCTTTCGATTTTGTTTGACAAATAAATTTCAGATAAAAAAACCAATCTCTATAACTTAAAAAAAAGTTGCATAGGGAAATTTAATTGGTAAAATGAAAATTATTTGACTCAAAAACGTAAAATTATTAATATAAATCAATCCTTAAACGTGTTTTAATCACAATTTTGAACCTTTATTCTTTTTTATAATTTCGCACATGTTATTTTTTTATTAATTTAAAGTTATTTAATAGTTATCATTTCCTATATGAAAAGGTTTAATATTATATTATTGTTATTTTGCTTCCTGGGTATCATTAATAAATCGTTGCTAGCACAAGAAAAAGACAGCATACTTACTGCGAAAGAAATTTTTCAAAACACTACAATTTCTGGTCAATACTTTATTGCATATAACTACGATGATAAATCAGACTTGCATAATTTTCTTCTAAAACGCGGATATTTTACGATTAACACAAAACTAAGTGATGTTTTCTCAGTAAGGTATACTCAGGATATTCAAATAGATAAAGAAGGCACTGATGCAGGAAATGTTGAATTCAGACTTAAATATTTGTATCTAAAAGCAAAACTCGATAATATTCTGAAAAACAGTTTTATAGAAGCAGGAATGGTTCACCGTCCATGGGTAGAATTTGAGCAACATATTAATCAATACAGGGTACAGGGAGCAATGTTTGTTGAAAGAAATTTACAGCTTGGATCAGCTGACTTTGGGATTACTTATGTTGGTTTATTAGGAGGAAAGCTTGATAAAAAATACCAGGATGAAGTTAACTCAAAAGAGGCCGGAAAATATGGTAGTTTTGCTATTGGAATTTTTGATGGTGGCGGCTATCATGCCATTGAGCAGAACAGCAATAAAACTATTGAAACCAGATTAACATTAAGGCCTTTTCCTAATTCAATGCCAGGTGTGCAATTTTCACATGGCCTCGCCTACGGAAAATCCAATCTTGCCGATTCTATTCCAACTTTTTTAATGAATATTTTTATGCTTTCATCTGAAAGTAAATTTCATAAGTTTACTGCTCAATATCATGTAGGTGAAGGTGATGCTGAAGGTAACAATATTGATGCACTAAATGAATCATATGATGTGGAAGGATTTTCATTCTTTGGCGAGCTGATGATTCCTAAAACTAATTGGGCTGTATTTTCAAGATATGATAATTTTAAGGTTTTTGAAGCTTCAACTGCTAAAACAGAAACAATAATTGCAGGAGTGGCCTATAAATTTTTAAAAAACAAATTAGTTTTTGATTATCAGCAGGTTAAAAAGCCAGCTGAAACAATAAATTATTACGAAATTGCTTTGGAAATTGCTTTCTAAAGTTTGTATCTTTGAACAAAAGTGGACTATTGGAATAGACATTGGAAATTAGAATTGGAAATTAGAAATTAAGTCGTTTTAAATAAGCAATATTCATTAGTCAACTGTAACTGTCAGTGCATATTGAAAGCTGGTATATTTGTATATTTGAAATTGGTATATTAGTCCTTCGATGCTTCGACAGGTGGTACAGTGAGTTTGTCGAACTGCTCAGCAAACGAAACTCAGGAACCGATCGGTTCGTACTTGACAAAGTGTATTCTTGTAATATACAAATACACCAATTACCAATAACTAATGTCGTTCTTTATGTTATTCAGATCAAAGCAAGCTCTGCTATTACTAAGCTGTTAATATTTAAGTATTATCGATCTTATTAAATCCATAATCAGCGAAAAAATAAAAATCGAGGCCTTACGTCTCGGTTTTTTGGCATGCGGAATAAGTAAAGCTCAAAAATTGCATGAAAGTGAAACACCCCTTAAAAAATATTTAACTAAAAACTTTCATGGTAAAATGAAATACATGGAGAACCACTTTGAAAAAAGACTGGATCCAACCAAACTTGAAGAGGGTGCAAAATCAGTGATATCCTTACTCTACAATTATTATACTACAGAAAAACAGTCAGATAATGAAGCTCCAATCCTTTCAAAATATGCCTTTGGCAAAGATTATCATCTTGTAATAAGAGAAAAACTAAACAAATTGCTGGAATATATTCAGGCCAATTTTGGTGAGGTAAAAGGTCGTGGTTTTGTTGATTCAGCGCCAGTACTCGAACGTGCATGGGCTCAAAAAGCCGGACTGGGTTGGATTGGCAAAAACGGGAACCTCTTAAACAAAGACCTTGGTTCATTTTTCTTCATCAGTGAATTAATAATTGATTTGGAACTCGACAATGAAAATGAACCTGCAAAAGATTATTGCGGTAAATGCACCCGCTGCATTGATGCTTGCCCAACTCAGGCAATAGTTGCACCCAAAATTGTGGATGGTAGCAAATGTATTTCCTATCTGACCATAGAATTAAAAGATGAAATACCACCAGAATTTGAAGGGAAAATGCAAAACAGGGTATTTGGATGTGATATCTGCCAGGATGTATGCCCTTTTAATAAAAAGGCAAAACAAAACATTGAACCAGATTTTAAACCATTGCCTAAATTGTTGCAATTGTCTAAAAAAGAATGGTTTAATATAGATGAATCACTTTTTACTGAGCTATTTAAAAATTCAGCTGTTAAACGAACAAAATATACTGGCTTAAAGAGAAACCTTAGATTTATCAGTAAATATCCAGACAATAAATAAACAACACCATTTAATATTAAACGCAAATCTCGAGAAAATAGAAAAACTGCATACAATTAAACTTTTATGCCCGAATTAAATTGCTAAATTTGCCAGCATAAAATAGATTTTAACTTTGTAAAAAATAAAAAGACAATTTACAGGTTAAAAACCTTAAATCAGAACAACTGAATGTCTGCATTGAATAGAATTAAAGCACCGATTGCCGATGAAATGATTCAATTTGAAAAATATTTCAAAAAATCGATGCGCAGTAAAGTGCCGCTTTTAGACATTATCACCAATTATATTATCAGGAGAAAAGGCAAACAAATGCGCCCTATTTTCGTGTTTTTAACTGCAAAACTTTTAGGAAATATCAACCCTTCCACACATAATGCAGCAGCACTCATTGAATTATTGCACACAGCTACGCTTGTTCATGATGATGTGGTGGATGAATCCTATCTTCGGCGTGGATTTTTTTCCATAAATGCACTTTGGAAAAACAAAATTTCAGTGCTTGTGGGTGATTACTTGCTTTCGAAAGGTTTATTGCTGGCTGTTGAACATGAGGAATTCCAGCTTTTAAAAATAGTATCTGATGCCGTTAAAGAAATGGCCGAAGGTGAATTGTTGCAAATGGAAAAAGCCCGCAGGCTTAATACCAGCGAGAGTGTTTATTTTGATATTATCAGAAAAAAAACAGCTACCCTTTTGGCAGCGTGTACAGCAGCTGGTGCCAAATCGGCTGGTGGTACCGATGAGCAGGTTGAACTTTTAAAACAATTTGGAGAAAATATTGGAATCGCTTTCCAAATAAAAGATGATTTATTTGACTTCCAGGCAAATAACTCCACAGGAAAACCATCTGGAAATGATATTCAGGAGAAAAAAATGACACTCCCATTAATTTATACACTTAATCATTCAAATGCAGCTGATGCAAGAAAAATAAAAAGAACAATTAACAGAAAACTTGGAAATTCTGAAAGTATCAGCGAACTGATGAATTTTGTAAACTCAAATGGAGGAATAGAATACGCTACTGAGAAAATGATGTTTTATAAAAATAAATCGCTGGAAATATTAGAACAATTTGAAGATAGTGAGGCAAAACAATCTTTGATTGAACTGGTTAATTATACGATTGACCGCAATAAATAGTATTTGTTTTTTTGAAATCTCTAACCCTAATAAACAAAAGATTCCAGATGAAAAATTTATTATTATTACTGTTAACTATTTTAATATTAGCTGGTTGCAAGCAAAACAACAAGCAGGAAATTGAGCAGGTAAACTATGAAAAAACCAGGGAATTTGCCAATTTATGGTTTCATTATTCTGCCGAAATGGAAGCTTGTTATCTACAAACATATAAATGGGCAGGAATGATGATGGAAAAACAGCTCTCAACGTTTCCAAAAGAAGCAAAAAAACCTGCAGTAGTCCTTGATTTGGATGAAACCGTGCTTGACAATAGTCCTTATCAGTTTAAACTTATTGAAACAGCGTCTTCTTACACTTTTGAAAACTGGGATGAATGGG
>JARGGF010000207.1 GCA_029210905.1 Bacteroidales bacterium
TTTTAACTTGAGCTTGCTCAATTTCGGGTTTAATTTCTCTTTTTTCTATTTCTGGTTTTCTTTCAACGTGTTCAATTTTTTTAATTGGTTCAACTTTTTCATCTCGATGCTCAATTTTTTTAATTGATTCCTTTGCTGCTTTAAGGGCTTCAATTTTCTTTAACCTTTCAATTCTTTCATTGCTCTCTGAAACTCTGGTTGTTTCTGTTTGTTCAGGATTAGTTTTTAGTTCTTCAATTTTCTCCACCTTTTTTAAATCTTCGCTTACCTTTTTCCCAAGTGGGATCTCTTCAAATTCTTCCTTAACAGGGGGAAAAGTGATAGATTTTTTTTCTGGTGATGTTGTCTTTTTTTCAGATGGCTTTGGTCCATGGAAAAAATCTTTAATTATTTCCTGGTGCTTAATTTTAGAATTTTCGTTTGCAATTCTCTCTATCTCTTCTTCTGGAAGGTCAACCTTTTTTCTGACAGGTGCTTTTTTCTTAATCGGCTCTTTAACAGTCTCTTCTGATTTTAAAACCTCTGCTTCTATTTTGTCTTTAACAGGTTGTTCTTCACTGATCTTTGTTTGTTCTTTTTGTATGTTGTTATCTTCAACAACCGTTTTTTGTTCTTCTTTTGCTGGTACTTCCTGTACTTTTTCTACTTCTTGAATGATTTTTTCGGGAAAGTTTGGTTTTGCTATCTCAATATTCTTTTCCTTATCTTTAATTTCAGGAATTTCTATTGAGCTTTTTTCCTCTACTGGTAATTTGCGTACTTCCTTTAGCGGTTCTTTTGTCTCTGTTTTTTCTTTTATTTTTTCTGGTGTACTTGCCAGTGGAAGTGTTTCTGAATTGATATATTCGAAAAGCTTTCTCTTGTCTGAAATAAAACTTCCTGAAATGCGCAATTGTTTATTGTATTTTTCAGAATGCGTATTTTGCATCGCTTTTAATAAAAGCATATGCCCTAGTTGAAAATAAGGATGCTTTTCAATAAGTAACATTATCTGAGAAATTGCCTTTTCATCAAGAGGTTCTTCTTTATTTAAATAAGAAAGTAAATTTTCGCTATTCATAGTACTGCAATTTTACCAATTAACTACTGCTTTTTGGAAGATATCATCTGTTATCAATTCAATTATTTCCGGTACCAGGCTGCCTTCTACTGAGGATAATATTTCTGAACTTGGATATTCTGCATACCGGGTAAATGTTTCAGAAAAATTCGAAGATTCTTCAAATTCATTGATGAATTCCACCTTAACCTTTATTGTCAATCTATTTTGGGCAGATGTTTCGCTCCCAGCCAATAGACCAACAGGCGATACAGAATAGTCGACTATTTGTCCTTTAAATTGTAAATCACCTTTACCATCAGTTAGATTTAGGGTGGTTTGCGAAACCAGTTTATTTTGCAACATTTCCGTTAATTCCTGGCTCAGCGTTGGGTTAAAGATAGGAGCGTTGTTTTTAAAGTATTCAACTGATACCGTTTTAGCACCAGGTGGAATGGATGCCCCCGTAAAGGAATAAATCCCACACGATGATAAATTATATATCAGGAGGATATATGTGATAAATATTAATCTTTTTTTCATTTTTGAAATTGCTCTATAAATCAATTTTTCTTTTTATTGCTCCAGATCATACTCTTTAATTTTCCTATACAAAGTTCGTTCCGAAATGCCTAAATCAATAGCAGCAGCTTTTCTTTTTCCTTTATGTTTATCCAGCGCCTTTTTTATTAATTCGATTTCTTTTGTAACCAATGATAGCGACTCTTCAACAAATTCCTCAGTATCTTGGATGTATTCATCTTCAAGATCAACTTCATAATCTTTTTGTTTTTGCTTTGGTTCAGTAAAACCATCCTCGTGATAAAAAGATTTTATTATTTCAGGGCTCTCAGAAAATACTGTTTGCATGTCTTCTTTGTTTACAAGTCCATGAACAACTCTCTTTAGTTCGTTCATGTCTTTTTTCATATCAAATAATATTTTGTACAGGATCTCTCTTTCTGATGCAAATGTTTTATTATCAATAGCTTCGTTATAAAGTGCAGGTAATTTTTGCCCTTCGTAAATGGGTAAATATTGCTTTATTTCAGAACCTGTAATAAGCCTGCTTTGTTCAATGATAGATAATTGCTCCGTTACATTTTTCAATTGGCGAACATTACCTGGCCAGGGATAATTCATAAATAACTCTGTAGCTGCATCATCTAGTTTTACAGGTGGCATTTTGTATTTCTCACTAAAATCCTGGGCGAATTTTCTGAATAATAGAATTATATCTTCTTTTCGGTCTCGCAGAGGAGGCATTTGAATAGGAACAGTGTTTAGCCTGTAATATAGATCTTCCCTGAATCTTCCATCATGAATAGCTTTCATGATATCTACATTTGTTGCAGCTACTATCCTTACATCAGTTTTTTGTGCTTTTGAAGATCCAACTTTTATAAATTCACCCGTTTCTAAAACGCGCAATAACCTAACTTGAGTCGATAAAGGTAATTCAGCTACTTCATCCAGGAAAATTGTTCCCTTGTCGGCTACTTCAAAGTATCCTTTTCGCTGGTCGTGTGCTCCGGTAAATGAGCCCTTTTCATGGCCAAAAAGCTCTGAATCAATTGTCCCTTCAGGTATAGCTCCACAGTTTACTGCAATATAGTTATTATGTTTTCGTGGGCTCAGGTGATGTATTATCTGAGGAAAGGTCTCTTTACCTGTGCCACTTTCACCAGTGATCAACACAGAAAGATCGGTTGATGCAACTTGTCTTGCAACATCAATTGCCCGGTTTAGTTTTGAATAATTCCCTATTATGCCAAATCTTTGCTTTACCGCTTGTAAATCCATTTACTGCTATTAATATTTTTGATATTATTTTAAAATCATTCTTGTTAGCAATGCATTTTTTGTGAATCCATTAGAAATTCGCAAATTTGCTTCCCATTATTAAAACGAGTTTTGCTTACCTGATATTTTTAAATTATATTAGATATGACAAAATTACAATTAATTACTAAAATTTACTAATAAACTTCTTTATCAGCCAATTAAATAACAGTTTTGATATTACATTAATTTAACCAGGATAGAAAATACGAAACATTTACAAATAAATGAATATGAAAGTTTTAGGAGTGATTCCGGCCAGATGGGCCTCAAGTAGGTTTCCAGGTAAACCTCTTGTGAAGATTGGTGAAAAAAGCATGATACAGCGGGTTTATGAACAGTCAAGAAAGGCATTGGATTTTGTTGTAGTTGCCACCGATGATGAAAGGATTGTAAGAGAGATGAATAAGTTTGGCGGACAAGTTGTCATGACCAGCCCCGAACATCAGAGTGGAACTGATAGATGTTTCGAAGCATTAAATATTATTGAAACTTCAAGAAAAATTAAATTTGACATTGTGGTCAATATACAAGGTGATGAACCATTTGTGCAACCAGAACAAATATCTGATATAGTTAGTTGCTTTGATGATCCCCTGGCTGAGATATCAACTTTGATAAAAAGAATTACTACTTCTGAGGCTCTTTTTAATCCTAATAATCCAAAGGTTGTAAAAAATAATAATAATGAAGCAATTTACTTTAGCAGATCTACAATACCTTATGTAGTTAATGTAAAAGATAATGAATGGCTTAATAAGTTTATCTTTTACGAACACCTCGGGTTATATGGCTATAAAACTGATGTATTAAGAAAAATTACTAAACTGGCACCATCTGCTCTTGAAAAATCTGAATCGCTGGAGCAAAATAGATGGATAGAGAACGGGTTTAGGATTAAAGTTGCAGAAACTGAATATGAAAATATTTCAATTGATACCCAGGAAGACCTGGATAAGATTCTAAAAGAAGGTGGATTTTAACCTGTTTAAATAAATTTTTAAACCTTCAACTGTGGTTTTGGTTGATTTATAAGATGTTTTGGACTCGAATTATTTTATTTTGTCCTTCATTATAGTAGTTTTACTAATACAATATGGCGGTGAATCAAAAAAAAAGTACTACTTTGGCCAAAATAAATTACTTTTGTATTGATAGTAGGGTATAAATGATAAAAATTATTCGCCTGATTATCAGTGAAAAACAATTTTTTTTCAATTTTTTTTCAATTTTTTGAAACTTTTTTTAATAGATTACGTATACTAAATTAAAAGATGCCAGATGAAAGAAATTAAAAAGGCAATAGTTTTAATTTTTCTTTGCACGGTAGCTTTTGAAGGTTATGGTCAGGATATTAGCTATTTTGATAAAAAAGAAAAAGAAGCTTTAGTTTATCCAAATCCATTAATTGGAACAAAGTTCATTGTAAAGTCTGAATCGGTTATATCAAAAGTAGAAGTGGTAAATGTGATAGGTAAGCTGATAAACCGTACAGAAAATGATAACTTTAATTTGCATGAAATGCAAATTAAAGTTGGAAAGTGTGAAAGAGGCATGTATTTTGTCAAAATTACATTTGAAGATAATAAATCGATAATAAAAAAGTTACTGGTAAAATAGGTTTAGTGTTTGTTTTTAGTTTTATGGTTTAATTTGGATTGGCGAGAGAACTTTGTTTTCTCGCCTATTTTTTTATAAATGAACCAGAGTGCCTATTTCTTCTCCCAGAATTAATCTTTTTAAATTACCTTCCTTGTTCATGTCAAAAACCATTATTGGCAGCTTGTTTTCTTTACACATGGTAAAAGCCGTAAGATCCATAACTTTAAGTTTCTTAGCGTATGCTTCATCAAATGAAATTTTACTATATTTTGTGGCTGAAAGGTCTTTTTCAGGATCTGCAGTATAAATACCATCAACCCTGGTGCCTTTTAACAAAATATCGGCTTCAATTTCAACTGCCCTTAGCGCCGAAGCACTATCGGTAGTAAAATAAGGATTTCCTGTTCCACCCGAAAAAATAGCAATTTCGGAATTCTTTAATGATCTCAGAACTTCTTGCTTATTAAATCTTTTACCAATTGATTCGATTGAAAAAGATGTAAAAACAGTGGCTTTTTGATTTATCATTTCAAACGCGGCCTCAAGGGCGATGCTATTAATAATAGTTGCCAGCATACCCATGCTGTCCCCTTTAACCCTGTCGTAACCTTTTCCTGTACCTGTTAATCCTCTGAAGATATTGCCACCACCTATAACAATACCAATTTCAACACCAAGTTCTGAAACTTCCTTTATTTGAGCAACATAGCTATTAATAATATCAGTGTTCAGACCATATTGATCATCACCCATTAAGGCTTCGCCACTTAATTTTAGCAGAATTCTTTTGTATTTTACCATATTAATAGATTTTATTTTGGTATAAAAATAAAAAAAAGAGTCCGGAAAACCCGAACTCTTTTTTATAGAAATAATCAGTGGACTAATATTTATACACTTAAAGAAAATCTTTTAAATGAAGTAACAGTTAATCCTTTGGATGACTGATTTAAATATTCTTTAATAGTAATTTTGTTATCCTTTACAAATTGCTGATTTAAAAGGGTGCTTTCTTTATAAAACTTATTTAATCTGCCCATAGCAATTTTTTCAGCCATATCTTCAGGTTTACCTTCCTGAATAGCTAAATCTTTACCAATTTCAATCTCTTTGTCGATAACCTCTTTTGCAATGTCATCTTTATCAATTGCAATAGGATTCATTGAAGCAACTTGCATTGCAACATCTTTTGCAACCTGATTATCAACGTTTGCCTGGTTAAAACCAACAATTGAAGCCAACTTGTTTCCCTGATGGATGTAGGCAACAGTATATTCTGCGTTGATGCCTTCAAAATAAGACAAGTCTATTTTTTCGCCAATTACACCAACCTGGTTCATTATCTCATCAGCAATTTTATTTCCATTCAGCTCCAACTCTTTCAATTCCTCAATTGAGGATGGTTTGTTTTGAAGAGCTTTGTCTAATATTGAATGGGCAAACTTTACGAAATCGTCATTTTTGGCAACAAAATCAGTTTCGCAATTAAGCACTATTATTGAGGCAGTTTTATTATCAGCAGAAACATTTCCAATAACAGCTCCTTCTGTTGCTTCACGATCAGCTCTTTTGTTTGCAACTTTTTGACCTTTTTTTCTTAGCAGGTCAACTGCTGCATCAAAATCACCATCGGCTTCAGTTAGTGCTTTTTTGCAATCCATCATGCCTGCGCCAGTCATATTTCTTAATTTAGCTACATCAGCTGCTTTAATTTCGGCCATTTCAATTATATTTTATCAATTATTATTTTATTATTCTTTAGTGGAATCAGCAGATTCACCTTCTTCTTTTCTAGCTCTTGGCTTTCTAGCTCTTAATCCTGCTTTATCAACATCTTTTTCTTCTCTTTCCTGATCTTTACCTTCCTGGCTTTTAGTAGCTTTTCTTTCATTTAAGCCTTCAATCATTGATGAAGTTACATAATCTACAATTACTTTGATAGATTTAGAAGCATCATCATTTGCAGGAATTGGAAAATCAATATTTGGGTCTGAGTTGGTGTCAACAATGCCAAAAACAGGAATATGAAGTCTTTTAGCTTCTTTAACAGCAATATGCTCTTTTGCTACGTCAATTACAAATAAAGCGGTTGGCAATTTAGACATATCAGCAATAGAACCTAATACTTTTTCCAGCTTTTCTCGCTGACGTAAGATTTGGAGTCGTTCTCTTTTTGAAATATTTTCGAAAGTACCGTCAGTGGCCATTTTATCGATACTGGTCATCCTTTTAACTGCTTTTCGCACAGTGGGGAAATTTGTCAACATCCCGCCAGACCATCTTTCAGTGATATAAGGCATATTAACTGACTTAGCATTTTCCGATACAATTTCTTTAGCTTGTTTTTTGGTGGCTACAAACAAAACTTTTTTACCGGATTTTGCTATTTGTTTTAAAGCATTTGCTGCTTCTTCGAGTTTAACAATAGTTTTGTTAAGATCGATGATATGGATTCCATTTTTTTCCATAAAAATATATGGCGCCATGGCAGGATTCCATTTTCTTTTAAGGTGTCCAAAATGAACACCGGCTTCAAGTAATGTATTAAAATCAGTTTTAATCATCTTTGATTATTTAAAGTTTACATTCTGAGTACAGCAATCATTGAGTAGCCTTCTATAATGAAGAGTCTCAACAATTTAGATACTAAACTTGTATTATCGTTTACTAAATTGAAATCTTTTTCTAGCTTTTGGTCTACCTGGCTTTTTACGTTCAACCACTCTTGGGTCTCTGGTAAG
>JARGGF010000208.1 GCA_029210905.1 Bacteroidales bacterium
CCATATTAGATGTTATGATGACTACACACTTTGAAGGATTTGAACTGGCTAAAGAAATGTATGAAAATCAGGCCTTAAAAAATATTCCCCGGTTAATGCAAACATCAATTGATGTATTGCCAACTAATAATCCGGATGTAATAGGAATGGCTCGTGAATTCAGAAAAAACCCTGACTATAAGGAGCTTGAAGTTCTATTAATTGAAGATACAAAAACTAAAAAGGCAGGTATTGATTACAGGACAAAAGATGGAAAAAACATGTGGGTTCCTGTTGATGGATTTTTACACAAACCTGTAGATTCAAAAAAACTATTGCCTGAAATTAAAAGATTACTATCATAATATAATTGATTTAGAATTGCATTGTTATAATGGAATTCAAAAAAAAACAAAAATCAATTTAAAATATCAACACGCCATGTTGGTTTAGGTTCGGGGCATCGTTTTTCAATATTTTGGTCGATATAGGATTTTCGATGCCTCTTTTCCTTTTTAAAATGTACAACCAAAATTATAATTCTCTTATCATGATAAAAGAAATAGATGCTATTCTTGATGAAAACCCAAAAGCCGGTAGGGAAGATTTAATTCCCCTATTGCAGGAAATTCAAGAAAATCAAGGATATCTTTCAGAAAATGCAATTATTAAAGTTGGGAAACACCTCCAGCTACCTACCAGTAAAATTTATGGTGTGGCTACTTTCTATAATCAGTTCAGGTTCGAACCTAAAGGAAAATATCATATCCAGGTCTGCAGAGGAACAGCTTGTCATGTTTTAGGTTCATCAACAGTACTGGACCAGTTGGAAAAACATTTAAAAATAAAAGCAGACCAGACAACCAAAGATAATTTATTTAGTATTGAAGTGGTTGCATGCATTGGTGCCTGTGGCCTGGCTCCTGTTATATGTGTAAATGGCGAATTTTATGCAAAAGTAACAAGTGAATCCATAAAAGAAATTGTTGAAAATTACAGGAATAAAAACGACTAAGCGATGAGCATGGATATTGAAAACAAGAATTTTTTAATTCAAAATATACTTAGCCCTGCATTAGGTCAAGTGCTTTCAAAAGAAGCCCTTGAAAAGCTAAGCTATTTCAAAAACGAAAAAAATGACAGGCCTTTAATCTATATAGGCGCAGGTACATGTGGTTTAGGAGCGGGTGCCGACAAAATATTAAAAGCTACAAAGCTATACATTAGTGAAAAAAACATAGAGGCCGAAATCATTGAAACAGGATGTATCGGCCTTTGTTCGTCAGAGCCTTTGCTGGATGTTAAACTACCGGGTCAAAACCGCATTTCTTTTGAAAATGTAACCGAAGAGAAGGTAAATAAAATCCTCGACAATGTTTTTTCTATGAATCTAAATGGAGATAAAACATTAGGTCAGTTCACCTCAGGAGAAAATAAACAATGGTCTAATATTCAAGACATTAACGAACACCCCTTCTTTAAGCCACAAACACGTTTGGTTTTAAAAAATTGCGGTATCGTTAATCCTGTAAGCATCGAGGAATATATAGCCCGCGGAGGTTATAAACACTACCTTGAGACCATACGGAAAAAATCATCATTTGATGTTTGCGATATTATCGAAAAAAGCGGACTTAGAGGCCGGGGCGGAGGCGGTTTTCCAACAGGCAAAAAATGGAAATTTGCACACGCCGAAGTCAGTGACCAAAAATATCTGATTTGTAATGCTGATGAGGGGGATCCTGGAGCATTCATGGATCGTGCTGTTATTGAAGGAGATCCACACAAATTAATTGAAGGAATGGCTATTGCAGCATATGGAATAGGCGCTACAAAAGCATATGTTTATATAAGGGCAGAATATCCTTTGGCCATCAAAAGATTAAAAATTGCGCTGGATCAAGCCAGGGAATATGGATTATTAGGCGAAAGAATATTTGGCTCCGATGTAAACTTTGAGATTAAAGTAAAAATGGGTGCCGGCGCATTTGTTTGTGGCGAAGAAACCGCCCTCATTCATAGTATCGAAGGAAAAAGAGGAATGCCACGCCCTCGCCCTCCATTCCCAGCAGTAAGTGGTTTGTTTGGTAAACCCACCATTATCAATAACGTTGAAACTTTAGCAAACATTCCGGGAATTATTGAAAAGGGACATGAATGGTTTAGTTCGATTGGAACAGAAAACAGCAAAGGAACCAAAGTTTTTGCTTTATCAGGCAAAATTGAACTTACAGGTTTAGTTGAAATCCCTATGGGAACAACAGTCCGTGAGGTGCTTTTTAATATTGCAGGAGGCATTAAGAACAATAAAAAATTCAAATCTGTTCAAATTGGCGGTCCTTCAGGAGGATGTATTACAGAGCAAAACCTTGATATTCAGATAGATTACGATTCTTTAATCAAAGTGGGTGCCATGATGGGCTCTGGTGGATTGGTAGTAATGGATGAAGACACCTGTATGGTTGATGTTGCCAAATTCTTTATGGATTTTATTCAACGTGAAAGCTGTGGAAAATGTATCCCCTGCCGCGAAGGAACTAAAAGAATGCTTGAAATTCTTGAAAATATAACAACACGTCCGCATGGAAACAGTCACAGTGCGCTGGAACGTATAAATGGGGTAATCCAGCTCGAAAAACTAGGAAAGGTAATTAAAGAAACATCACTCTGCGGATTGGGTCAAACTGCGCCAAATCCGGTACTTAGCACATTAAAATGGTTCAGGTATGAATATGAAGAGCATATCTTCGACAGGCAATGTTCGGCAGGGGTTTGTACCGATTTACGCACCTTTAAAATTGATGTGGATAAATGCACTGGCTGTACAATTTGCGCAAAGAAATGCCCGACTGATGCAATTATTGGTGCCAAAAAAACAGCACATTTTATCGTTGAGGATAAATGTATTTCGTGCGGTACTTGTGTAGACGTATGTAAATTTGATGCAATTGAAGTATTCTAGAATTATTAAAGCAAAGAACAATGAGTCTTAATATAGAAGTTAACAATCAAAAATTAAGTGCAGAAAAGGGCGAAACCATTCTGGAAGTACTGAAGCGGAACGGAATTAAAGTCCCAACTTTATGCCATATAAAAGACATGTTGCCAACCGGTGCTTGCCGGATTTGTGTGGTTGAGCAACGAAAAACAGGAAAATTAATCCCTTCCTGCTCTCAGCCTGTTGAAGATGGTATGGATATTCTTACCAATTCGCCAAAAGTAAACGAGGCACGTAAAACAATTATCGAATTGTTATTATCAAACCATCCGGATGATTGTTTGTATTGCGCACGAAACATGAACTGCGAATTGCAGACACTCTCAAATACTTATCACGTTAGAGAAAGAAGAATTCGTGGAGTGAAAAATAATCACCACCTTGATCTTTCAAGTGCAAGTATAGTGCGGGATCCTGCAAAATGTATACTTTGCGGAAGGTGCGTGCGCATATGCGATGAAGTGATGGGAATTTCAGCCATTGATTTTATCAATCGTGGCAGCAATTCTATCGTTGGTCCAACTTTTAACAAGGGGTTAAACACATCAAGTTGCATCAACTGTGGACAGTGTATAATGGTCTGTCCTACAGGTGCATTAACTGAAAAAAATCATTTCCCCGAATTATTGGAAGCCCTGAATGATCCGAAGAAAATAGTTGTTGCACAGCATGCACCGGCAATTTCAGTATCCTTGGCAGAGGAATTCGGAATGGAGGCCGGTAAAGACATCAATGGCATTATGAATGCCGCATTACGTAAAATTGGTTTCAACAAGGTTTTTGATACTTCATTTACAGCTGATTTAACCATTATGGAGGAATCTGCCGAATTGATTGAAAGGGTTAAAAATGGTGGAACATTCCCTATGATTACAAGCTGTTGTCCGGGCTGGATTAAATTTGCTGAAGAGTTTTATCCGGAATTCTTACCAAACCTTTCTAGCTGTAAATCACCTCAGCAAATGATGGGTGCAATAATAAAAAGCCATTATGCACAATCTGCAAAAATAAATCCCGAGGATATTTATTCTGTTTCAATTATGCCTTGTACCGCGAAAAAATTCGAGGGACAACGTGCTGAAATGACCAGTAAAGGTATTTCGGATGTTGATGCAGTTCTAACAACACGGGAGTTGGCCGCTCTAATCAAATTATACGAAATTGATTTGAATAACATTGAGCCGGAGTTAGCTGATTCCCCTCTAGGATTAAGAAGTTCTGCCGGGAAAATTTTTGCCTCATCAGGCGGGGTAATGGAAGCAGCCATCCGGACAGCAAACTATTCTTTAACCGGAAAGGAACTGGTGCAATTTAAAGTGAAAGAAGTTCGGGGCTTTAAAGGAATTAAAGAAGCCAAAATAAATATTGATGGACTTGAATTAGGAGTTGCAGTTACAAGCGGTTTGCAAAATGCAAAAGAACTTCTTGCACAAATTAAAAATGGACGGAAAGATATTCACTTTATTGAAATAATGGCTTGCCCTGGAGGATGTATCGGCGGCGGTGGTCAACCTATTAATACAGATGAAAATGCTTTGATTGCCCGCATGAAATCAATTTACAATATTGATGAAAAAGAATCAATTAAAGTTTCACACAAAAACCCTGAAATCAGAGATTTATACAGAGACTTTTTAGGACAGCCCCTGGGCGAAAAAAGTCACCATCTGCTCCATACAACTTATGAGGAGCGTGATGTACTAAAATAATTGGTTATTTTTGTATGAGTTTTTTTTCATTCGCCCCCATCAATTGGGGGCGATAATTAGAAAAATATGACAGAATTCACAAACGATAAACCTCTGGTATTCACCGTAAAAGACCGGTGCAGGGTATGCTATACCTGTGTGCGTGATTGTCCGGTAAAAGCAATAAAAATTATTGACGGACAGGCCGAAGTTATCTTTGACAGGTGCATTGCTTGTGGCAATTGTGTGAAAGTCTGTAGCCAGGGGGCTAAAACTTTTTTTAAATCAAATAACGAAGTTCTTGAATTATTAAAATCAGGTGAAAAAGTTATTGCTTGCGTTGCACCCAGTTTTCCGGCAGAATTCATTGAAATAAAGGACTATAAATATTTTGTAGGAATGCTTCGGGAAATGGGGTTTGATAAAGTAGTTGAAGTTTCATTTGGAGCTGATATCGTTGCCAAAAAATATACTAAACTACTTGATGAATCTAAAGATCGAACAATAATTTCTTCTGATTGCCCGGGAATTGTTAATTACATTCAGCACTATCATCCCGATTTGGTGGAATGCCTTGCTCCTATTGCTTCTCCAATGCTTGCAATGACCCGTATTGTTAAGGAAAAATATGGTGACGATTGTAAAGCGGTTCTAATAGGCCCTTGTATCGCTAAAAAAGCAGAATCGGATGAATTTGACCAGGTACTTACCTTTGTTGAATTAAGAGAGCTTTTTGAAGAATTGCATATTCTTCCAGAAACCTGCAAACCTTCAGAATTTGATCCCCCACATTCAGGAAAAGGAGCAATGTTTCCGGTAAGTCGCGGGCTTATCCACAATATGGGCAAAATGGACAAAATTCTTGATGGCGATATAATTGTCACTCATGGGCATGTTAATTTTAGAGAAGCCATTGATGAGCTGGAGTCTGGCTCAGTAGATGTGGGTTATATGGAGTTGCTTTGCTGCCGGGGTTGCATTATGGGCCCAGGCATGACAAAAAATGGGAAAAGGTTTAAAAGGCGCTCATTAATAAATGATTACGTTAATAAAAAACTTGAAAATCTAGATAAAAAAACATGGGAAGCTGATCTGAAAACATACTGCCAGCTAGATTTTTCTGAAACTTTTGCGGCTAAGGACAGAAGAAATCCATCACCAGATGAAGATCAAATTAATACAGTGCTTGAAACAATAGGAAAATCAACACCTTCAGATTATCTTAATTGCGGGGCTTGTGGCTATGCCACATGTAGAGAGCATGCTGTAGCAATATTAGAAGGTCTGGCGGAACCAGAGATGTGCCTGCCTTACACCATTGAAAAATTACATCAATCCATTGACCAGCTAAATGTGTCCAATAGTAAACTTGCCAATGCAAAGCAGGCTTTAAAACAATCCGAAAAATTGGCACACATGGGCCAATTATCGGCAGGCATAGCCCATGAATTAAACAATCCTCTGGGAGTAATCACCATGTATAGTAATTTGCTAAAAGAAGAAACCAATCCGGATTCCGACACCTATAAAGATCTGGAAATGGTTGTAGAACAAGCTGAAAGGTGCAAAAAAATTGTAGGTGGCTTACTTAATTTTGCCAGGAAAAACCAGGTTAAAAAAAGAGAATGTAACATTGTAGATTTTGCAAAGCATAGCTTAAATTCTGTAATAGCCCCAGAAAATATTAAAATAAGTTTTAGTACCGAAATTAAAGATCCAAAAGCATATTTTGACCCTGACCAAATGATGCAGGTGCTTACAAATTTGGAAAAAAATGCCGTTGAAGCCATGCCTCTTGGAGGTGAGCTTAAACTTTCTTTACAAGAAGATGAAAATTCTATAATTATTATAGTTTCCGATACAGGAACCGGAATTTCAAAAACTAATATGGACAAAATTTTCACTCCATTTTTCACAACCAAAGAACTTGGAAAAGGAACAGGATTAGGATTACCTTTGATTTATGGCATTGTAAAAATGCACAACGGTAAAATCATTGTTGCTTCAAATGACGATTCAAAAAAGGGACCAACTGGTACAAGTTTCACAATAAATATTCCCAGAAACAACTAATATTCAGGAAAATAACAAAGTAAATAAACAAAAATTAATTTATCATGTCAAACGAAAGTAAAAATATCCTTATTGTAGATGATGATGTAGATTTCCTTGAGCAAATGAAATTCCATATTGAAAAAATGGGACATCATGTAACGGTGGCAGACAGTCAAAAGGAAGGAGAAAAGTATATTGAAAATCAAAAACCCGATTTGGCAATTGTTGATTTAATGATGGAAAACGACGACAGCGGTTTTATACTATCTTATAAAATCAAAAGAAAATATCCGGATGTGCCGGTAATTATTGCTACGGCAGTAACTGCAGAAACCGGAATGGTATTTGGCCTCAATAATCAGGAAGAAAGAAGCTGGATTAAGGCCGATTTATACCTAGAAAAAAACCTGCGCCCCGACCAACTTGAAAGAGAAATTAACAAATTATTGAAAAAATAAAATTACATGTATGTTTGCTGATTCCTGGGAATCA